>JAXDLD010000363.1:0-3708 GCA_034666805.1 Acidobacteriota bacterium | reverse complement strand
ATCATCCCCGGCAACGAGGGGCGCGGTTACGTCCTGCGCCGCATCCTCCGGCGGGCGGTGCGGCACGGCATGCGCTTAGGCTTCGAGGAGCCGTTCCTCCATCGGCTGGTGCCGGTCCTGGGCGAGGTCATGGGCTCGGCGTACTTAGAACTCGCGGCCACCCGCCAGGCCTCGATCGCCACCATCAAGGCTGAGGAGGAGAAGTTCCTCGGCACGGTCGCCGCCGGCGCCCGCCAGGTGCAGGAGGAGGTCGAGCGCCTGCGCCGGGAGGGAGAGAGCGTGCTCCCCGGCGCCATGGTCTTCCGCCTCTACGACACCTACGGCCTCCCCTTGGAGGTGATCCGCGAGATCGCCGAGGAGGAGCGCTTCACGATCGACGACGCCGGTTTCGCCGGGGCCATGGAGCAGCAGCGCGCGCAGTCGCGGAGAGCGACCCGGGAGGGGCAGAACCGGCTCGCCGCGCTCCGCGAGGAGATCCGCGGCCACGCCGACATCCCGGAGACCCGCTTCGAGGGCTTCGACCTGACCGAGCTCTCCGACCCTGAGACCGAAGTGGTGCGTCTGGCGGTCTGGAAGGAGGGCGACCCGCTCCGCGTCTCCTCCCTCTCCTCCGGGGAGTCCGGGGTGGTGGTCCTGAACCAGACGGTCTTCTACGCCGAGTCCGGCGGCCAGGTGGGGGACACCGGCCTCCTCCTCTGGGAGGGAGGGCGGGCGCGGGTCACCGACACCCAGAAGGACGCCTCGGGGGTCTACTTCCACTTCGTCGACGTCGAGGAGGGGCAGCTCACCCGGCACACCCGGGTGCAGCTCCGGGTCGACCACGAGGCGCGGATCTCGGCTGAGCGCAATCACACGGCGACCCACCTCCTGCACGCGGCGCTCCGCCAGGTGCTGGGCAAAAGCGTGCGCCAGGCGGGATCGCTGGTGTCGCCCACCCGGCTGCGCTTCGATTTCACCTACCACCGCGGCATGTTCCCGCACGAGGTGCAGCAGGCCGAGGACCTGGTCAACGCCTGGGTCCTCCGCGCCGTGCCGACCGAGATCCGCTGGCGTTCCTACCAGGAGGCGGTGGCGGCGGGGGCCATGGCCCTCTTCGGCGAGAAGTACGGCGAGCGGGTGCGGACGGTCGACGTCCCCGGCTTCTCGCTGGAGCTCTGCGGCGGCTGCCACGTCCGCAACACCGGCCAGATCGGCGCCTTCCTGATCGAGGGCGAGCGCGGGGTCGCCTCTGGAGTGCGGCGGATCGAGGCCTCGACGGGGGAGAACACGCTCGCCGCCATGCGCCGGGAGCGCGCGACCCTAGCCCAGGTCACCGGCGCCCTGGGGATCAAGACGACCGACCCGGCCGAGCAGGTCGCCCGGGCCGAGCAGATCGCCGCCCGGGAGAGCGCGCTCGAAGAGGAGGTCAAGAAGCTCCGCCTCCAGCTCGTGTCCGGAGCGGCCACCGACGACCAGGAGACGATGGTCGAAGGCATCAAGGTCGTGGCCCGCGAGGTGCCGCCGGCCCCGGCCGGCGAGATGCGCAACATGGCGGACGCCCTGCGCTCGCGTTTGGGCTCGGGGGTGGTGGTGATCGGCAGCCGGGGGGACGGCAACGTCAGCCTCGTGGTGGCGGTGACCAAGGACCTGACCGACCGGATCAAGGCCGGCGAGATGGTCAAGCGCCTCTCGGCGGTGGTGGGGGGAGGCGGCGGCGGAAGAGCCGATTTCGCGCAGGCGGGGGGCAAGATGCCCGAGAAGCTCCCCGAGGCCCTCGCCGCGGTGCCGGACGCGGTGCGGGAGCAGTTGGGGAGGGGCGCGGCTTAGGACGGCACCTCCGAGTCCCCCTCCTCCGTCCCGCCTTCCTTCCCCAGCCCGAGATAGGTCTCGACCGAGACCCCGACCCTTCTCGCGAAGCGTTCGCGATAGCTCTCGACCGCGCCCACGGGCTCGTCGAGGAAGATCCGCTCGACCCTGAAGAGGGGGACGAACATGGTCGACAGGCCGAGGGTCTGGTCGACCCGCCGGGCGGCCTGCGACATCCAGTCGTCGAAGCTTCCCAGGTTGATGCCGCGGAGCGTCACCCCCGCCACCCCGAGGTCGTGCAGCACGCCCCAGAACTTCTCGGTCGGGTTGATCAGGTGGACGATGACGATGGTCCCCGGGCGGATCATTCTTCGTGCTCCCGGTGCCCCCCGTGGTCGCCCGGCTCGGAAAGCTCGAAGAGCACCCCACCGGCGCTCTTCGGGTGGACGAACTGCACCCGGGCGCCGCCGGCGCCGCGGGTGGGCTCCGGCCGCAGGAGCTGGACCCCGGCGGTCCGCAGGTGCAGGTCGTCGGCGTTGAGCTCGTCGCTCGCCAGGCAGACGTGGTGGATGCCGGGGCCGCGCCGGGCGAGGAACTTGGCGACCGGTGAGTCTTCGGCGATGGGCTCCAGGAGCTCGATGCGGGTGTCGCCGATGGGGATGAACGCCACCCGCACCCCCTCGTCCGGCACCTCCTCGATCGCCTCGACGTGGAGACCCATGGCCTCGTAGAGCTTGCGCCCCTCTGCGATCGAGGTGACGGCGATACCGATATGGTCGACCCCGCGGATCATGCCTCTCCCTTCCGGCTCTCTTCCTCGACCACCCCCTGGAACAGTCGGTCGGCCACCCGGTAGGGATCTCTCTGCTCCGCGAAGCCGCGCTCGACCTCGCGGTCGACGCCCAAGACCCGGTCGGCGGTCGCCACCACCCGCTCCTTCAGGATCATCTCGACCCGGAGCCGCAGGTGGGTGCGCCGCCGCCGCAGAAGCTCGCCGCTCTCGGTCAGCCATTCGCGATGCTTGCCGATCGCCTCCGCCATCTCAGAGATCCCCTCGTCCCGGCTGGCGACGGTTTTGAGGAGCGGCGGCACCCACGCTCCGTGCTCGCCGAGCGAGAGCATCATCTGGAGGTCGCGCACCGTGCGCTCGACCCCCTCGCGGTCGGCCTTGTTGATGACGAAGACGTCGGCGATCTCCAGGATCCCCGCCTTGATCGCCTGGATGTCGTCGCCCAGGCCGGGGACGGTGACGACGACGACGGTGTCGACGCTCCGCACGACGTCGACCTCGGCCTGGCCGACCCCCACGGTCTCCAGGATCACCCAGTCGAAGCCGGCGGCGTCGAGGATGTCGACGGCGTCGCGGGAGGCGCGCGAGAGGCCGCCCAGGTTGCCGCGGGTCGCCATCGAGCGGATGAAGACTCCGGAGTCGGTCGTGTGCCCCTGCATGCGGATGCGGTCGCCCAGGATGGCGCCGCCGGTGAATGGGCTCGTGGGATCGACGGCCAGGACCCCCACCGTCTCGCCGCGGCGGCGGCAGAGGCGGACCAGGCGGTCGACCAGGGTGCTCTTGCCGGAGCCGGGGGGGCCGGTGATGCCGACCACCCGGGCGCGGCCGGTCTGGGCATAGATGCGGCCGATCAGCTCGCGCTGCGCGTTGCCGCCGTCCTCGCAGAGGGTGATGGCCCGCGCCACCGCCCGCGGCTCGCGGGCGAGGAGCCGGGGGACCAGGTCGTCGAGCGTGCGCGTGAGGGCCTCGGCACCCCCGGCGCCCTCCGCACCCTCGATCGTTGCCGGCATCAGTGCCCCTTCATGAGCTGCCGCGCGATGACCAGGCGCTGGATCTCGCTCGTCCCCTCGCCGATGGTGCAGATCTTGGCGTCCCGGTAGTACTTCTCGGCCCGGTAGTCCTTGATGAAGCCG
>JAXDLD010000362.1:0-5241 GCA_034666805.1 Acidobacteriota bacterium | reverse complement strand
ATGGCCGGGCATCTGGAGATCCTCCTCGGCGCGGCGACGGCGGGGGCGGAGGGGCCGGGGCGGCGCCTCTCGGAGCTGCCGCTCCTCTCGCCTCCGGAGCGGGCTCAGCTCCTGGTCGAGTGGAGCGGGGGAGAGGCGGCCTACCCGCGGGAAGCCTCCCTCTACTCCCTCTTCGCCGGCCAGGCGGCGCTCCGGCCCGACGCCGTGGCCCTCGTCGCCGAAGGCCCCTGCCCGGAGTCCGTGAGCTATGGCGGGCTCGCCGCCCGGGCGGAAGGCCTGGCCCGGCGCCTCCTGGGTCTCGGGGTGACCCCGGGGACCCGGGTGGGGCTCTGCCTCGACCGCTCGGCGGAGCGGGTGATGGCGACCCTCGCCATCCTCGCGGCCGGCGCGGCGTACGTGCCGCTGGATCCCTCCTATCCCCGGGAGCGGCTCGACTTCCTCGTCCGCGACAGCGCCGCGCCCCTCCTCCTCACCATGGAGCGGCTGCTCCCCTCCCTCCCCGAGGCCGGGGCGGTGGTGGTCTGCCTCGATCGCCCGGCGTCCCCGGCATTGGCGGCGTTGGCGCCGGTCGCGGCGGCCGGTCCGCCGCTCCCGCGGGTTCCGGCGGAGGCCCTCGCCTACGTGATGTACACTTCGGGCTCCACCGGGGTGCCCAAGGGGGTGGCGGTGCCGCAGCGAGGGGTGGTCCGGCTCGTCCGGGGGACGGGATACGCCCGTTTCGGTCCCGGCGAGAGCCTTCTCCAGCTCGCCCCCTACGCCTTCGACGCCGCGACCCTGGAGCTGTGGGCGGCCCTCCTCCACGGCGGCCGGGCCGTGATGCCGCCGCCCGGGGCCCTCTCCCTGGCCGAGCTGGAGGCGCTCGTGCTCCGGCACGGGGTGAGCACTCTTCACCTGACCGCCGGTCTCTTCCACCAGGCGGTCGACGCCGGCCTCTCCGGTTTCGCCGGGCTCTCCCAGCTCCTCGCCGGCGGTGATGCGCTCTCGGCCCCCCACGTCGCGCGGGCGGCGGCGGAGCTGCCGGGGACCCGGGTCCTCTGCTGCTACGGACCCACCGAGAACACCACCTTCACCGCCGTCCACCCGGCCGACGGCCCGCTCCCCGCCGGCACGGCGCCCCTCGGCCGGCCGATCGCCAACACCTGGGTCCACGTCCTCGACCGCGACCTCGGGCCGGCGCCCCTGGGGGTGCCGGGGGAGCTCTACGCCGGGGGCGACGGCCTGGCCTGGGGCTACCTCGGGCGGCCCGACCTCACCGCCGAGCGCTTCCTGCCGAACCCCTGCCCGCGGGCGGCTGGCGAGCGCCTCTACCGCACCGGCGACCTCGCCCGCTGGCGGCCGGGAGGGTGGCTCGAGTTCCTCGGCCGGACCGACGCCCAGGTGAAGGTCCGCGGCTTCCGGGTCGAGCCGGGGGAGGTCGAGGCAGCCCTCCGGACCCACCCCCGGGTGCGCGAGGCGGTGGTCCTCGTGCGCGGGGAGGCGGGGGAGGACCGCCGGCTGGTGGCCTACGTGGTCGCCGAGGAGCAAGAGAGTAAAAGTAAGGAAGACGGAGCGGCCGACCTCCCGGCCTACCTGCGGGGGCGCCTGCCGGAGCACATGGTCCCCGCCGTCTTCGTCCTCCTCCCGGCCCTGCCGCTCACCGGCCACGGGAAGGTGGACCGCCGGGCCCTGGCGCGGATTGTGCCCGCGGCCGGGGAGACCCGGCCTCCGCGGGCCGGAGGCGCACCGCGGACCGAGGTCGAGGCCCTTCTCGCCGGGATCTGGGCGGAGGTGCTGGGGGTCGGCCGGGTGGGGATCGAGGACGACTTCTTCGCCCTCGGCGGGCACTCGCTCCTCGCCACCCAGGTGGTGTCGCGCCTGCGCCAGGCCCTGGGGGTCGAGCTGCCTCTGCGCCGCTTCTTCGCGGCGCCCACCGTGGCGGGCCTGGCGCGGGAGGTGGCCGCGCTCGTGGCGGCGGCCGGCAGAGGGGCTGCGGTCGCCGGCGCCGGACGCCGTGTCCCCGACCCCAAGGAGCCGCTGCCGCTCTCCTTCGCCCAGGAGCGCCTCTGGTTCCTCGACCAGCTGGAGCCGGGGAGCGCGGCCTACAACCTGCCGACCGCGCTCCGGCTCGCGGGCCGGCTCGATCCGGCGGTCCTCGCCGCGAGCCTCGGCCGGATCGTCGCCCGGCACGAGGCCCTGCGCACGACCTTCCGCGCCGGCCTGGAGGGGCCCTACCAGGCGATCGCCCCGGCGCTCCGGCTCGACCTCCCGGGAGTCGACTTAGGCGGCCTGCCGGACCGGGCGCGGGAGGCCGAGCTCGCCCGCCTGGCGGGGGAGGAGTCGCGGCGGCCCTTCGACCTCGCGGCGGGGCCGCTGGTGCGGGCGGCGCTCCTCCGGCTGGCCGCCGAGGCGCACGTCCTCTTCCTCACCTTCCACCACATCGTCGCGGACGCCTGGTCGATGGGGGTGCTCGTGCGCGAGCTGGGGGAGCTCTACGGCAAGCTCGCCGCGGGGCGCCCGCCCCGCCTGCCGGAGCTGCCCATCCAGTATGCCGATCACGCGCTCTGGCAGCGGCGCCGGCTCGCCGGCGAGGCGCTCGAGCGGGAGATCGCCCACTGGCGGCAGGCCCTGGCCGGTCTCGAACCGCTGGACCTGCCGCTCGACCGCCCCCGGCCGGTCCGGCGGCGGGGGCGCGGCGGCCTCCATCGCTTCGCCCTGGGTCCCCGGCTCGCCGCCGCCCTCGGCCGGCTCGCCCGGGAGGAGGGGGCGACCCTCTTCATGACCCTCCTCGCCGGCCTCTCCGCCCTCCTCGCGCGCTACGCCGGGCAGGAGGACGTGGCGGTGGGCTCGGCCGTGGCCAACCGGACCCATCGCGAGAGCGAGCCGCTCATCGGGTTCTTCGTCAACACCCTGGTCCTCCGCGCGGACCTCGCGGGCGACCCGGGCTTTCGCCAGGCGCTCGGCCGGGCGCGGCAGACGGCCCTCGCCGCCTACGCCCACCAGGACCTGCCGTTCGAGAAGCTGGTCCTCGCCCTCTCGCCCGAGCGCGACACCAGCCGGACGCCGCTCTTCCAGGTCTTCTTCGCCCTGCAGAACACTCCCATGGAGCCCCTGGACCTCCCCGGCCTCCGCCTGGAGCCGATGGAGATGCCGGCCGAGACGGCCAAGTTCGACCTCGCCCTGACCCTGGGCGAGACCGCGGAGGGCCTCTCCGGCGCCTGGAGCTACGACCGCGACCTCTTCGACGCCACGACGGTCGGGCGGCTCAACGCTCATTTCGAGCGCCTGCTGGAAGCCGCCGTCGCCCAGCCGGACCTCCCCTTCTGGAACCTGCCGCTCTCGAGCGAGGCGGAGCGCGAGCAGCTGCGGGAATGGAACGACGTCCCGGGGACGCCCGCCCCGGCCGGCTGCCTGCACGAGAGGTTCTGGGCCCAGGCCGGGCGGACGCCGGATGCGGTGGCCCTGGTCTGGGGTGGCGAGCGGCTGAGCCAGGGAGCCCTCCGCGAGCGCGCGGCCCGCGCCGCCCGCCGCCTGCGGCGCCTGGGAGTGGGGCCGGAGGTGCGGGTGGGGGTCTTCGCGCGGCGCGGCCCGGACCTGGTGGCCGCCCTCCTCGGGGTGCTGGCGGCGGGGGGCGCCTACGTCCCCCTGGACCCGGAGTACCCGGCCGAGCGCCTCGGCTTCATGCTCGCGGACAGCGGCGCTTCCCTGGTCCTCGCCGGGCCCGGCCTGGCCGAGCGGCTGCCCCCCGGGGCGGCGCCGCGGCTCCTCGACCTGGGCGAGCTGTGGGCGCCGGAGACGCGGGACGACCCGGGGCCCTCGTGGTCCGGGGTGAGCCCGGCCAACCTCGCCTACGTGATCTACACCTCCGGCTCGACCGGCCGCCCGAAGGGGGTGGCGATCGCGCACCGGAGCGCGGCGGCCCGGATCGGCTGGGCGGCCGGGGCCTTTGGGGAGGGCGAGCTCGACGGGGTGCTGGCGGCGACCTCGATCTGTTTCGACCTCTCGGTCTTCGAGCTCTTCGTCCCCCTCTCCTGGGGCGGCCGGGTGATCCTCGCCGACAACGCTCTCGCCCTGGCCGACCTTCCGGGGGCGTGGGAGGTAACGCTCGTCAACACCGTGCCGTCGGCCATGGCGGAACTGGTGCGGGCGGGGCGGGTGCCGGGCTCGGTCGCGACCGTGAATCTCGCCGGCGAGCCGCTCCCCCGGAGCCTGGCCGAAGGGGTCTACGGCGCCGGGGTGGGCAGGGTCTCGAACCTCTACGGCCCCTCGGAGGACACCACCTACTCGACGGTGGAGCGGGTGGAGCGGGGAGGCCGCGGGGAGCCGGCGGTCGGCCGGCCGCTCGCCGGGAGCCCGGCCTGGGTGGTCGACCGCCGGGGCGGGCTCGCTCCCCTGGGAGTCCCCGGCGAGCTCTGGCTGGGAGGAGCAGGGCTCGCCCGCGGCTATCTCGACCGCCCGGACCTGACGGCGGAGCGCTTCGTGCCCGACCCCTGGGGGGAGGTGCCCGGGGCCCGGCTCTACCGGACCGGCGACCGGGCGCGTTTCGGCATGGACGGCCGGCTCCACTTCCTCGGCCGCCTCGACCGCCAGGTCAAGGTGCGGGGCTTCCGCATCGAGCTGGGGGAGTTGGAGGCGGTCCTCGCCGCTCACCCCCGGGTCCGCGAGGCTGTGGTCCTCGCCCGCCAGGACTCTCCGGAGGAGGTGCGCCTGGTGGCCTACGTGGTGGCGTCCCCCGCACCGGCTGGGAGAGGGGAGGAGCCAGCGCCGCCGGAATCGCCGGGCCTGCCGGAGCAACTCCGCGCCCATCTGGCCGATCTCCTGCCGTCCCACATGATTCCCGCCGCCTTCGTGCTCCTGGCGGCGCTCCCCCTCTCCCCAACGGGGAAAGTCGACCGCCGGGCGCTCCCCGCCCCGGAGTGGCGCCCGGAGCCCGGCGGCATTCCCCCGCGCACGCCTCTCGAGGAGGTGATCGCCGGCCTCTTCGCCGAGGTCCTCGGGGTCGAGCGGGTGGGGGTCCGCGACAGCTTCTTCCACCTGGGCGGGCACTCGCTCAAGGCGGTGCAGCTGGCCTCCCGGCTGCGGGCGATCTTCAAGGTCGAGCTGCCCGTGCGCAGCCTTTTCGAGACCCCGACGGTCGAGGCCCTGGCCACGGCGGTGGCGGCCGGCGAGCCCCGGCCGGGGCAGAGCGAGAAGCTCGCCCGGGTCCTCCTGCGGGTCAAGCAGGGCTCTCTTCCACGGCGATAGAGGGGGATGCCTGGGGGCGCC
>JAXDLD010000361.1:0-4241 GCA_034666805.1 Acidobacteriota bacterium | reverse complement strand
ACCGCCCCGGTTTCGAGCACGAGCCCTTCTCGCTCCTCTACCAGCGCTCGCTCTACCAGTCGATCCGCACCGCGGCCGGCCGCACCTTCCAGCTCCTGGAGCAGCGCCTGGGCCAGCTGCCGGTGGGGAGCCCCCAGAACCTCGGGGTCGCGGACGCCGCCCGCGAGGTGCTCGCCGGCCGCGACCGCCTCGCCGACCGGCTCTCGGGCCTCCTCTCGGCCAAGATCTCCGGGATGCGCATCCGCACCCATGGCGACTACCACCTGGGGCAGGTGCTCTACACGGGGCGCGACTTCGTCATCCTCGACTTCGAGGGCGAGCCGGCGCGGCCGCTCTCCGAGCGGCGGATGAAGCGCTCGGCCCTGCGGGACGTGGCCGGCATGCTGCGTTCCTTCCACTACGCCGCCTGCGCCGCCTTCTTCGACGAGGCCGGGCGCGGTATGGTGCAGGGGGCGGCCCTCGCCGCGCTCGAAGGGTGGCTCGGCCTCTGGGAGCGCTCGGTCTCCGCCGCCTTCCTGCGCTCCTATCTCGAGCGCTCGCGGGCCGGGGAGGCCGTGTACCTTCCGCCCGCGCGGCAGGAGCTGGCCCTGTTGCTCGACGTCTTCCTGCTCGAGAAGGCGGTGTACGAGCTCGGATACGAGCTGAACAACCGGCCGGGCTGGGTCGGCATCCCCCTCCAGGGGATCCGCCAGATCCTGGGCTAAGCCCGCGTAAGGAGACGCCGTTTGAACCCCGAGAACGATGTAAGAGAGCTCGCCCGCCTCTACGGAGTGGAGACCGCCTACCAGGACGCCATGGGCCAGCACCGCGAGGCGAGCCCGGAATCGCTCCTCGGGGTCCTCGCCGCCCTGGACGTCCCCGTCGACGGGATGGCGGAGGTCGACGAGGCCCTGCGCGCCCGCCGCGAGGAGCTCTCCGAGCGCCTCCTCGAACCGGTGGCGGTCGCCTGGGGGGGCGGACCCCCGGCGTTCGACCTCCGGCTCGGGCGGGAGGACGGCAGCTCGATCGCCTGCCATATCGACCTGGAGGACGGCGGCCGGCGGGCCTGGGTCTTCGAGCCGGCGGCCCTGCCCGTCAACGCGGACGGCACCCGCCGGCTCACCCTGCCCGAGCGGCTCCCCCTGGGCTACCACCACCTGCGCCTGGCGACCGCCAGCCGGTCGGCGGAGGCCATGGTGATCGCCGCCCCGCTCCGCGCCTTCGGCGCCGAGGGGGACCCGATCTGGGGCGTCTTCCTGCCCCTCTACGCCCTTCGCACCCGGCGAAGCTGGGGAGCCGGCGACCTGTCGGACCTGGAGACCCTCTCGACCTGGGTCTCGTCCCTGGGGGGCGGGGTCGTCGCCACCCTGCCGCTCCTCGCCGCCTTCTTGGACGAGCCCTTCGAGCCCAGCCCCTACGCCCCGGCCAGCCGGCTGTTCTGGAACGAGATCTACCTCGATCCCCGGAGCCTGCCGGAGTTCGAGGAGTCGCAGGCGGCGCAGCGGCTGGTCGAATCGGCCGAGTTCCGCCGCGCGATCGACAGCCTCCGCGCCAGCCCGCTCGTCAACTACCGGGACCTGATGATCGCCAAGCGCCGGGTCTTCGAGGAGATGTCGCACCGTTTCTTCTCCCGCCCGTCGCGGCGGCGGGAGGAGCTCGACCGCTTTATCGAAGGCAATCCCGAGGTCGAGACCTACGCCGCCTTCCGGGCCGTGGGCGACCGCCGCGGGGAGGCCTGGCCGAGCTGGCCGGAGCGCCTGCGGGAGGGGACCCTGGCCCCTGCCGACTACGACGAGGAGGACCGGCGCTACCACCTCTGGGTGCAGTGGGCGACCTCGGAGCAGATGCGCTCGCTCGCCCTGGAGGCGCGGCGCCAGGGTCCGGGGCTCTACCTCGATCTCCCGCTGGGGGTCGGCGGCTCCTCTTTCGACGTCTGGCGCGAGCAGGCGATCTTCGCCCGCGGCGTCTCGGCCGGAGCGCCCCCGGACGCCTTCTTCACCAAGGGGCAGAGCTGGGGATTCCCGCCGCTCTCGCCCGAACGCCTGCGCGAACAGGGCTACAGCTATCTCATCGACAGCCTCCGCCATCACCTGGAGCACGCGGGCATCCTGCGGATCGATCACGTCATGCAGCTCCACCGCCTGTTCTGGGTCCCCCAGGGCATGGAGGCCAAAGACGGCGTCTACGTCCGCTATCCGGCCGAGGAGCTCTACGCCATCCTGTCGCTCGAATCGCACCGCCACCGTTCCTGGATCGTGGGCGAGAACCTGGGCACCGTGCCGCCCGAGGTGTCGGAGGGCATGGACCGGCACGGCATCCTCGGCATGTATGTCGTCCAGTACGAGCTGCAGCCGGGGAGCGAGGGCCAGCTCCGCCCGCCGCCGGCCTCCTCGGTCGCGAGCTTGAACACCCACGACATGCCCACCTTCCGCGCGTTCTGGGAGGGCCGGGACGCCGATGACCTGGAGAAGCTGGGGTTCTACACCGCGGACGAGGCGCGGAGCGAAAAGGAGCGGCGCGGCGCCCTCCGGCAGGGCCTGGCCGGCCTGCTCCCGCCCGCTTCGCGCGACGAATCGGAGACCTACAAGGCGGTCCTCCACGACCGGCTCGCCTGGCTCGCGCGGAGCCCGGCGCGGATGGTCCTCGTCAACCTGGAGGACCTCTGGGAGGAGAGCGAGCCGCAGAACGTGCCCGGCACCCACACGGAACGCCCCAACTGGCAGCGCAAGGCGAAGCTCGGCTTCGAGGAGTTTTCGACCCAGCCGGACGTGGTCGAGCCGCTCCGCGGGGTGAACGGGCTGCGCCAGGAGAGGAAACGTCATGGCTGACGAGAAACCCAAGCGGCGGCAGTGGTGGGAGAGGCCGGAGCCCGAAGAACCTCAGGAGCACGGGGAGGAAGAGAAGCCGGCGGCGATCCAGCGAGACGCCCCCCTCCTAACCTCCCCCCTGACCCAACCTCCTCCCGCCCAGGGGGGAGGGACCCTCCCCCCGGACCTCCCGGCTGCGTCTATGGCACCCGCTCTCCTTTCTTCGCCGAACGGAGTGACCGATCAAGACGTCCAGCTCTTCCAGGAGGGGACCCACTACGAGCTCTACGACAAGCTCGGGGCCCATGCCGACACGGTCGGCGGGGTGGCGGGGACCCGCTTCGCCGTCTGGGCGCCGGACGCCGAGCAGGTGACGGTGATCGGCGACTGGAACGACTGGGACAAGACGGCCGACCGGATGAGCCGTCACGACGGCTCCGGCATCTGGGAGCTCTTCGTCCCCGCCGCCGCCAAGGGGATGCGCTACAAGTACCACGTCGTCTCCCGCTACCGCGGCTACCGGGCCGACAAGGCGGACCCCTTCGCCTTCTCGACCGAGCCGCCCCCGCGGCAGGCTTCGGTCATCTGGGACTTGGGCTACGAGTGGGGGGACGGCGAGTGGATGGCCGGCCGCGCGGAGCGGAGTACGCCCATGTCGCCGATGTTGCCGATGTCGATCTACGAGATCCACCTCGGCTCCTGGCGGCGGGTGCTGGAGGAGGGGAACCGCTCGCTCACCTACCGCGAGATGGCGCCGCTCCTTTCGGAGCACATGAAGACGATGGGCTTCACCCACGTCGAGATGATGCCGGTCATGGAGCACCCGTTCTTCGGCTCCTGGGGCTACCAGTCGCTCGGCTACTTCGCCCCCTCCAGCCGCTTCGGCACCCCGCAGGACTTGATGTACCTGATCGATTATCTCCACCAGCAGGGGATCGGCGTCATCCTCGACTGGGTGCCGTCGCACTTCCCGACCGACGAGCACGGCCTCGCCTTCTTCGACGGCACGCATCTCTACGAGCACGCCGACCCGCGGAAGGGCTATCACCCCGACTGGAGCAGCTACATCTTCAACTACGGCAGGAACGAGGTGCGGAGCTTCCTGGGGAGCAGCGCCCTCTTCTGGCTCGGCGTTTACCACGCCGACGCTCTCCGGGTGGACGCGGTCGCCTCCATGCTCTACCTCGACTATTCGAGGAAGGCCGGCGAGTGGATCCCCAACGAGCGCGGCGGGCGGGAGAACCTGGAGGCGATCTCTTTCCTCCGGGCCATGAACGAGCGGATCTACGAGGTCCACCCGGACGTCCAGACGATCGCCGAGGAGTCGACCGCCTGGCCCATGGTGTCGCGGCCGGTCTACGTCGGGGGGTTGGGGTTCGGCTACAAGTGGGACATGGGGTGGATGAACGACACGCTGAAGTACTTCAAGGAGGACCCGGTCCACCGCAAGTACCA
>JAXDLD010000360.1:0-14950 GCA_034666805.1 Acidobacteriota bacterium | reverse complement strand
GCTGGTGGCGTCGCCGAAGTCCGGCAAGTCGGTCATGCTGCAGCACATCGCGCACGCGATCACCGCCAACCACCCCGACTGCACGCTGATCGTGCTGCTGATCGACGAGCGTCCCGAGGAAGTCACGGAGATGCAGCGTTCGGTGCGCGGCGAAGTGGTCGCCTCGACCTTCGACGAACCGGCCACCCGCCACGTGCAGGTCGCCGAGATGGTGATCGAGAAGGCGAAGCGCCTGGTCGAGCACAAGAAGGACGTGGTGATCCTGCTCGACTCGATCACCCGCCTGGCGCGCGCCTACAACACGGTGCAGCCGCCCTCGGGCAAGGTGCTCTCCGGTGGTATCGACGCCAACGCGCTCCACCGTCCGAAGCGTTTCTTCGGCGCGGCGAGAAACATCGAGGAGGGCGGCTCGCTGACGATCATCGCCACGGCCCTGGTCGACACCGGGAGCCGCATGGACGACGTCATCTTCGAAGAGTTCAAGGGCACCGGCAACTGCGAGATCCACTTGGACCGCAAGCTCGTCGACAAGCGCGTCTTCCCGGCGATCGACATCAACAAGTCGGGGACCCGTAAGGAAGAGCTGCTGATGCCGGAGAGCGAGCTGCACCGCGTCTGGGTGCTGCGCAAAGTCTTGAACCCGCTCTCGACCGTCGAGAGCATGGAGCTCCTGCACGATAAGTTGGCGAAGGCGAAGACCAACCAGGAGTTCCTGAACGCGATGTCCAAGTAGGCTCTGGCGTGCCCAAGCTGCGCGTCGGGATCGTCAACTTTCTGAACAGCAAGCCGCTGGCGTGGGGTTTCCTCAAAGGCCACCACGCGGACCTCTTCGCGCCCAGCTATCACCCGCCGGCGCTGGTGGCGCGGCTCCTGGGCCAGGGCAACCTGGACGTCGGCCTCATCCCGTCGATCGAGGTGCAGCGCATCCCGGGCTTGAAGGTCCTGCCCGACCTCTGCGTCTCCGCGACCCACGAGGTGCGGAGCGTCCTCCTGGTCTCCTCGGTGCCGGCGGAGAAGATCCGCCGGGTGGCCCTGGACCAGAACAGCCGCACCTCGGCGGCACTTCTGCGCATCCTCATGCAGGAGCGGTTTCACCTCGACCCCGAGTACCTGACCGAGCGGGCGGACGTGCCGCGGATGCTGGAGGAGGCCGACGCCGCCCTGGTGATCGGGGATCCGGCGCTCAAGGTGGACCGCGACCGCTACCAGGTGTTCGACCTGGCGGCCGAGTGGAAGGCGCTGACCGGCCTCCCCTTCGTCTTCGCGGTCTGGGCGGTGCGGCCGGAGGTCGACTTCCCCGACCTCTCCTTCTACTTCAAGAGCAGCCTGCGCTACGGCATGTCGTCGCTCGACACCCTTGTGCGCGAGGCGGCGGCCGAGCTCTCACTCGACTCGGCCGAGGTGCGCGCCTATCTGACCGAGAACCTGGCCTTCTTCCTCCGCCAGGACGAGATCGCCGGCCTCGAGGAGTTCTACCGCCGCGCCCATGAGTACGGGTTGATCCTGGAGCCCAAGCCGATCGAGTTCTGGGAGTAGTTCTTGCGGCTCCTTGCCGCCGCGCTTGCCGGGTAGAGGTTCGATCCCATAGAGTGGAGGTGCCATGGACCTCAAACCTTCCGGACGCCCCGTTTCCGCGATCTTGGACGACGCCGTCTCCGGCCGGCGGATCTCCGCCGGCGACGCGCACACCCTGATTCTCGAGGGCGACCTCCTGGATCTGGGGGTCGCCGCCGACCAGGTGAGGAACGCGAAGAACGATCCCGCGGTCGCCACCTACAACATCGACCGCAACATCAACTACACCAACGTCTGCGTCTACAAGTGCCGCTTCTGCGCCTTCTACCGCGAGCCGGGGGACCCAGAGGGGTACCTCCTGCCGTTCGAGGAGATCGGCAAGAAGATCGAGGAGACCCTGGCGCTCAACGGCACCGGCATCCTCATGCAGGGGGGCGTCCATCCGGACCTGCCGATCTCCTACTATGAGGACCTGCTGCGCTATCTCAAGGAGAAGTACCCGGCGGTCCACCTGCACGCCTTCTCGCCGCCCGAGGTCAAGTTCATCGCCCGGAAGGAGCGGCTGAGCTTCTACGACGTCATCGCGCGCCTCAAGGCGGCCGGCCTGCAGTCGATCCCCGGCGGCGGCGCGGAGATCCTCTCGGACGATATCCGGAAGGACGTCCTGGCCTATCCCAAGTGCTCGGCCGAGGAGTGGATCGACATCATGCGCCAGGCGCACCGGAATGGCCTCCGGACCTCGGCGACCATGATGTACGGGATGGGCGAGGAGATCGCGGCGCGGGTCGAGCATTTTCAGCGGGTGCGCGACCTCCAGGACGAGACGGGCGGCTTCACCGCCTTCATCTCCTGGACCTTCCAGCACGAGCACACCGAGATGCCGGACGTGCCGGAGACCTACGCCGAGGAGTACCTGCGAACCCTCGCGGTCTCGCGCCTGTTCCTCGACAACGTCGTCCACTTCCAGACGAGCTGGGTGACCCAAGGCAAGAAGATCGGCCAGCTCGCCCTCTCCTTCGGCGCCGACGACATGGGCTCGATCATGATCGAGGAGAACGTCGTCGCCTCGGCCGGCACGTCGTACCGGATGAGCCAGGACGAGATGGAGCACCTGATCGCGAGCGCCGGCTACACCCCGAAGCAGCGCACCAACCTCTACGAGCGGCTGGTCACCCGAGAGGACACGGCGGAGCTGGCACGGAAGTACCGCCACGCGCTGACCCCCGCGAATCGGGACCTGGTCTCGGGGCCCCTGCTGCCGGTGGTGGCGTAGGACCTACTCCCACGGGATATCCGGCATCCGCAGCCGCTCGACCTCCCGCCCTTCGCCCAGCACGCTGACCTCAAGAATCTCCTCGACGTCGTCGACCGTCACCCGGCGGTACCAGAGGTTGTAGGGCCAGACGGCGACGGTGATCCCCTGGCTGCAGTGCTTGAGGCAGCCGGTGCGGACGACCATCACCTGGTCGCGGATCCCCAGCTCCTTCACCCGGTCCTTGAAGCGGTGATAGACGTCGATCGCCCCGCGCGGGCCGCAACTCGGCTTCCTGGCGTCGGGCTCGCGCTCGTTGGTGCAGACGAGGATCTGGATCTGCGGCTTGGGCATGGGCGGATTCTACTCTGCCGGCCAGGATAGAATGCGGGCCTGATCCCCGTCGGAGGCTCCATGGTCCGCTTCCTCCTGAACCCCGCTGCCGGGCGCGGCACGGGGGCGGCCCACATCCATCGCCTGCGCATCCTGGCCTCCCGGGCCGGGGCGGGCCTCGTCTCGAGCAAGAGCGGCACGGATCTTGCCGAGCAGGCCCGGCGCGCGGCGGCGGACGGTGTCGAGCGCCTCATCGTGGCGGGCGGCGACGGCACGATGCACCATGTGGCCCAAGGGCTCGCCGGCACCGACTGCGCCCTCGGGGTAGTCCCGCTCGGCAGCGGCAACGACCTCGCCGGCACCCTCGGCATTCCCCCCGAGCTCGAGCCGGCGGTCGAGCGCGCCCTGACCGGGCCGGTGCGGCGGATGGACCTCGCCCGGGTGGGCGAGACCTGGTGCATCGGCTACGCGGGAGTGGGCTTCGACAGCGAGGTCACCCGCTTCGCCAATGAGGTCAAGATCCTGCGCGGGCCGCTCATCTATCTCTACTCGGTGATCCACACCCTCGCCACCTTCAAGCCGCCGACGATGCGGATCGAGCATGACCAGGGGACCTTCGAGGGGAAGGCGATGTTCGTCGTGGCGGCCAACCTGCCGCGCTTCGGCGGGGGCATGAAGATCGCTCCCGACGCCCGGATCGACGACGGGCTCCTGGACCTGGTGATCGTCCGCGAGGTTTCGCGGGCCACTCTGCTCAACGTCTTCCCCAAGGTCTACACCGGCCGCCACGTCACCCACCCCGCGGTCACCCTCGTGCGCACGGCACGGGTGGCGATCACGCTCGACCGGGAGATGACGCTCTATGGCGGGGGCGAGCCGGTGCAGCCGGCCCCGGCGGGGGTGACGGTCATCGTCGAGGCCGTGCCGCGGGTACTGGCCGTCGTATGCTGAGCCGAGACGAGAGCCGGGCTGGCCTGAGGATGGCTCGATTCCCTTGAAAGGAGTACCGCATGGACTGGAAGCTCGAGCTGGTGCCTCTCCCCGTCGCGGACGTAGACCGCGCCAAGGCCTTCTACACGGAGAAGGCAGGGTTTCGCTTGGACCACGACCATCGGGGCGAGAAGTTTCGCGTCGTGCAGCTGACGCCTCCCGGCTCGGCCTGCTCGATCGTCATCGGCGAGGGCATCGTGGACACCCCGCCGGGGTCGGTCAAGGGCCTGCACCTGGTCGTGTCCGACCTCCAGGCGGCGCGTGCGGAGCTGGTCGAGCGGGGCGTGGAGGTCAGCCCGGTCAAGGACTTCGGCGGGGGGATCTCGTTCGTCTTCTTCAAAGATCCGGACGGCAATAGCTGGGCGGTGCAGCACATCGCACCTCGAGCTCGCCGTCCCGACGACCTGGACGAGGATCAGGTTCGGGAGCTCCTCGCCGATCGGTGAGAGGGGGGCTCCGCGGTGTCTGGCCGGTCTTTCTCGATTTATAGTGCCCCACGTGAGCCCGAGCACCGACCGGTATCAGGCGCAACGAAACGCTATCGAGGCGGGTTGCCAGGCCCTGATCGCCGGAGGGGTGATCGAGCCCCTCTCTGAGGAGGAGGGTGATACCCGGAGTTGGAATCTATGCGAGTTGGCGTCCCTGGTCGAGGGTCACTTCCATCTGCAACTCGACGTCGACGGCCTCTCCGAGGAAGAACGTCTCGCCTACGAGCGCCTCGCCAGCTTCGACAGCCGTCCCCTCGCGAGCCCGCACGGTGAGTACCGCCTCCCCTTCTGGCTTCTCGCCGACGGCCGACGCGTCGGCACGATTGCCGTCGGCACGATGTACTCGGGGCTCGATCTGGTCTCCATCTCCAGCCTGTACGTCAACCCGGCCGAGCGGAGGCGAAACATCGCCCGCTGCGCTCTCGCGGAGGTCTTTCGCGCAGCGATCACCCACGGTGCCGGAGGCATTCGGCTCGACACCCACTGGACCTGGCAGCCCGCGGTGCGCTTCTATGCTCGAATCGGGATGTGGGTGTGGATGTGGAAACACAATCTGGTTTTCACCTGGCAGCCGGAGTTGCCACTGTATCGCGTCGAGATCGACGGAGCCGAGGCACGCTTCCTGATCCAGCAGGAGGATCGATGGCGAGTTGCGGTCGTTGCGCGCAATCTTGGCGATCGGCTCGGCTGGGAGGATGACGCTCTACCTCGCCAATCGCTGGAGCTATCGCGTTCGATTCCCGGCACCTTCGCGGTCCATCTCGCGCTGGCCGGCTGGCCGCTCGCGCGCTCCGAGGAGACCTGGGAGCGGCGCTATCACTGGTCCGACGCGGGTGAACCCGAGGGCCTCGCCTACAAGATCGAAATCTTCGAGGCCGTGTCCCGCGAGCGCGGTTTCGATGTCCGCACCCCGCGCATCCCGGGGCTCCAGTACCGATCCCTGGATGAAATTGAATGAGCCTTTCCTTCGAGCCCCACCCCTACGGCGCCACCTTGAACTCCACCCCTTGCGCCAGCGGCAGCTCGGCACCCCAGTTCAAGGTGCAGGTCTGGCGCCGCATGTAGGCCTTCCAGGAGTCGGAGCCGGCCTCGCGGCCGCCTCCGGTCTCCTTCTCGCCGCCGAAAGCGCCGCCAATCTCGGCTCCGGAGGTACCGATGTTGACGTTGGCGATCCCGCAGTCGCTGCCGGTCGCGGCGAGGAAACGCTCGGCCGAGCGCATGTTGAGGGTGAAGATGGCCGAGGAGAGACCCTGCGGCACCGAGTTGTGGAGGGCGATCGCCTCGTCTAAGTCGTCGAACTCGAAGAGGTAGAGGATCGGCGCGAAGGTCTCCTCGCAGGTGATCGGCATATGCGGGGTGGCCTCGACGAGGGTCGGCTCGACGAAGAAGCCGGGGCGGTCGAGCCGCTTGCCGCCGTAGAGAATCCTGCCGCCCTGGGCCTTGATGGCCTCGATCGCCTTCATCATGTTGTCGACCGCCGGGCCGTCGATGAGCGGCCCCATGAGCGTCCCGGGTACGGCGGGGTCGCCGATCTGGATCGAGCCGTAGGCTGCGACGAGCCGGCGCTTCATTTCGGCGGCGATCCCGCGCTGGAGGAAGAGCCGGCGGGTCGTCGTGCAGCGCTGGCCGGCCGTGCCCACGGCGGCGAAGAGGACGGCGCGGAGCGAGAGGTCCAGGTCGGCGTCGTCCATCACCAGAATGCCGTTGTTGCCCCCCAGCTCCAAGAGCCCGCGGCCGAGCCGGTCGGCGAGCACCTTGCCGATCTCCTTGCCCATGCGGACCGAGCCGGTGGCCGAGATGAGCGGCAGCCGGCGGTCGGCGACCATGGCCTCGCCGACGCCCGAGCGGCCGCCCAAGACGAGGTTCCAGATCGGCGGCGCGCCGTTGGCGCGCAGCACCCTGTCGGCGATCTTAGTGACGGCGAGCGCGGTGAGCGGCGCCTGGTGCGACGGCTTCCAGATCATCGAGTCGCCGCAGATGGCGGCCACCGCGGCGTTCCAGGCCCAGACGGCGACGGGGAAGTTGAAGGCGGTGATGATGCCGACCGGCCCCAGCGGATGCCACTGCTCGTACATGCGGTGCTTCGGGCGCTCCGAGTGCATGGCGAGGCCGTAGAGCTGGCGGGACATGCCGACCGCCAAATCGCACATGTCGATCATCTCCTGCACCTCGCCCAGCCCCTCGCTCACGACCTTGCCCACCTCCTGGGTCACCAGGCGGCCGAGCTCCTGCTTGTGGCGCCGGAGCTCCTCGCCGAGCTGGCGGACGACCTCGCCGCGCCGCGGCGCCGGCCAGGTCCGCCACTCCTCGAACGCGCGCACCGAGACGGCGGCGATCCGCTCGTAGTCCGCCCCGGTCGCCATGCGCACGGCGGCGAGGGGCTCGCCGGTGGCCGGATTGATCGACTCGACCCGCTTGCCGGAGGTCTCGATCCAGGTGCCGTCGAAGGCCCCTGGGTTCTCGGACTCGAGCCCCAGGGCTTCTAGGGTGCTCGAAACGCTGTCTGTGGTGGTGACGGGCATATGGGTCTCTCCTGAAGAGGGGTAGGAAGGGTCAAAACGCTAAGGATACCGCAACTGTCAAGCGCGCTCTCCCGGCACCTTGCGGTCCCCCGTTAGAATGCCGGTGCGATGCTCCCCCTCCTTCCGGCCCTCCTCGCCGCCCTCTTCGGGATCTGGTGCGGGACCTTCTCCGGCGGGGCGGGCTGGGCGGGGAGCACCGTGGCCGCTCTCCTGCCCCTCATCCTCCTGGCCGTGGCAGGAGTGGACATCCGGGACCCGCTCCGGCTGGGCCGCTCCGGGCGGCTGCTGCCGGCCGCTCTCTGGATTGCCGCCGCGGCGAGCGCCTGGGCCTCGCCCGTGCCGCGGGCGGGCCGGGTCGCCCTGGTCCTCCTGCCCGCCTATCTGGCCCTGCCCGGCGCGGTGGCCCGCTGCTGGAGCTCCAAGACCGCCCGCCGGATCGGCCCGCGAGCCCTGGCCGGAGTGATGGGCGCTGTCGCCCTCTTGGCGCTCGCCGGGATCGTCTGGCTGCACACAGAGCGGGCGTCTCTCCCGCTCGGCCATCACAACCTGCTCGCCGCCTGGCTGGTGATCCTCCTCCCCTTGGCGCTCCTGCCCGCCCGGGAGCCGGGCGGCTGGCGCTGGCTGGGCTGGGGGAGCGGGCTCGCCGGAGCCGCCGCGGTTCTGGCGAGCCAATCTCTCCTCGGGATCGCCGCGCTCGGCATGGAGGCTCTCGCGATCGGGATCGGGACGTTTGGAGTGAGCCGGCGTCAGGGTCGGGGAAAGAGGTCGCTCTGGCTGGCAGTCGGGGTAATCTTCCTGCTCCTCCTCGGCGGGGCGGTGGAGGGACAGCGAGCCTTTCGGATCCTCTCCGGGGCGGATCGCTCCGCCGGTGCCCGCGCCGTCTACTATCGGGCCGGCTGGGAAGGCTTCCTGGCGCGGCCGGCCCTCGGCTGGGGGCCGGGATCGACGGCCTGGACGGCCTCCCGGTTCCTGCAGCCCCGGCCCGGAGTGAACCCGCCGGGCGAGGTGCTGGGCGAGCTCCACTCCCTCCCCGTCGCGCTCCTCTACGAGCTGGGAGGCACGGGGTTCTTCCTCGCCGGGAGCCTCGCGGCGCTCTTCCTGTTCCGGCGGCGGGCGGAGTGGCGGAGCATGGCGGACCCTGCCCTTCCTGCCGCCGGTCTCCTGGGCCTCCTCGGAGCGGGGGTGGTCTCCCTGGGGAGCGCCTCCCTGGCGGTGACGGCCCTGCCCCTGGCAGCGGCCCTCGCCGCCGGTGCGGCCCTGGTGGGATCGCCGGAGCTTCCTCCTGCCGAGCTGCGGCGCCGCCTGCCGGCCCTCGCGTATGGGGTGGCCGCTCTCCTGCTGCTCTCCCCCCTCCTCCTCGCGAGCTACCACTACGACCAGGCGATCGCCGCGCCGACCCCGCGCCGAGCCCAGGCTCACCTCGCCCAGGCAGTCCACCTCGATCCCTCCTTCCCCCTCTACCGGGCTCGCCTCGGCTGGCTCCTGGCCGGCGCCGAGAGGGGGAGGGGGACCGATCTTGCCCTGCGGGCGGCGGAGAACGCCTCCGGGGTGAGCTCCCTCTGGCTCGCTGCCGGCGTCCTGGGGTTGGGAGCGAGCCGGCCCTGGGTACCGCAGGCGCTTCAAGAGGCCTGCGTCCGCGATCCGCTCTCGCCGTTCGCGCCCTACTTCCTCGCCGTCGCCTCACCGGGCTCCCTCGAAGCCCCTTTCCGTGCCGCTCACGCCCTGCTCGCCGAGCCGCGGCTCCTCGCGGCTCCCTTTTGGGACCGCCAAGGTCCCCTTCGAGAGGGGGCACTGCACGCGGTCGGCGCCCAGGAAGGCATCGACCCTGGATGGCGGGAGGCCCTGCTCCGGGCGGCGGGGCGGCTCTCTCCGGGCTCCGCGGACGACGGCGAGCGAAGCTGGCTGGCGCTGGAGATCGATCCGACCCCCTCTCTCTCCCTCTCCCTCTACGCCTTTCGCCGCAACCCCTGGCCCCTGGAGTGGCCGCTCGTCCAAGTCCGCCAGGCTGCCCTCGCCGCTCTCGATCTGCCGCCGGCGAGCATCCTCCCGACCAGTGAGGCCTCCGCATTCCGCTGCCGACCCTTGAAGAAAAAGTCGAGCGAGCCCTCTCCCTGAGCAGATCTGCCCATCCGCTGCGCGGCTAGCGGATCTCCGCAGAGCCTGTGGAAAATCGTGTGGAAAGAAGGCTCCTGGAGGACCGGAAAACCCCGCCAGACCGAGCTTTGGTCCACTTTGAACAATTTTCTGTGCAGTTGCCGTAAATTGAGCCATCTCAATGGTTTGCAAGATTTTCAGCTAGACGGAGCCCTGCCGCGGAGATCCCTTTCTCACCCCGAGCGTGCGAAGATTTCCACAGGCTGGCGGGCCGTCCTTTTCGAGGGACGGTCCGACGGTAAAACGGTGGTTCTTCAGCGGGATACGATGCCGCGCAACCAGCGCAGGGGAGCGGTCGCGAGGCGACCGAGCCGGAAGCTCGCGCTGGCCTCGACACCGGCCAGGACTCGCCCGACCTCGTCGAGCCTCTGCTGGATCTCCAGGGCCCGGCGGCGCTCTTTCTCAAGATTGTCTTCGATAGCAAGGCTCCGGCGCCGTTCGGCGTCCAGATTCTCCTGGAGCTGGCTGCGCTCCAGGTAGTTGGCATGGCCCTGGGCCGCGAGGACGGCCTCCTCGGTGGCGATGAAGGGGGGGAGGTCGGGCGGCGCCGAGCCCTCGAGCCGGACCAGCTCGGCGGCGATCCCCTCAATTGTGAGATCCGCGTCCGGCAGTCCGGGGAGCCGGTCGCGGTAGCGGAAGAGGTCGGCCAGGTGCCGGTCGCGGACGAGCCGCAGGTTGAGAATCGCGAGCCCCGCCTTCCGGATCCCCTCCAGGAAATCCCCCAGGCGCATGCGGTTGAGCGAGATCTCGTCCGTAAGATAGGTGCCGAGGTCCATGGACCTTAAGGGGTGCCCCGCTCCGAGCCCCCCGGTCTCCGACCCGAGCAGGCGCTCGCGCACCCCCTCCGGCTCCCCCCAGAGGTGCTCCCAGGGCTTGACCGGCAGGTGGGAGCCGGCCGACGAGTAGTAGAGGGGATCGGTGAAGATGGCGATCCGTCCGCGGTAGGGCTCGACCAGCCGGGCGCAGACCTCGAAGGCGCGGTCGAGGTGGGGCAGGTGCTCGAAGACGTTATTCGAGAGGACGAGGTCGAAGCGGCGGCCGAGCGAGTCGGCCTCCTCGATCCCCAGCCGCAGGATGGAGAAGCGGGGTGGGCTGCCGGGCGACTGAAGCCCCAGCCGTAGGACGGCGGCGGTTAAGGCACTGGGGCTCTGGGGGACAACGTCGAGCCCCAGGACCTCGCGCGCCCCATGGCGCAGGCACCAGAGCATCTCGGTCCCGGCGCCGGCCCCCACCACCAGCACGCTCTTGCCGGCGGGGTCGGCGATCGGGGTCAGGAAGTGGTCGCAGTGCTCCTGGGCGGCGAGGATGAACCCCAGCCGCTCCTCGTCGCTGTCCGCCTGGACCTTCGGCCGCACCCCGGAGCTCATCGGCCGGGCCCGCTACCCGAGGACCGGTTGCACCCGCGTCTCGGCGGGGTGCGGGTGGCCGAGGTAGATGGTGCCGACGAACGGACCGGCCATGAACTTCGCCGGGTCGATCTGGCTCTGCAGGCAGACCCCGGAGGGGCCGTCGGTCAGGAGCAGCCGGGCGGCCTCGGCGAGGGCCGACGAGGTGGTCGACTGGATCGCCTTGAGCAGTCGGGCGCCCACCCGCCGGGGGGGGATGACGAAGGAGCGCTCCAGGCGGTGCAGGAGGCCGTCCGCCCCCCGCCCCTCGACCGCGGCGTGGATGACCACCTGGTCGTCCTCGACGATGGGGACGGAGGCCGCCATCTGCGCCTGCAGGTACTCGGTCCGGTCACTCCCCTCGGGGGCCCGGGCGAGCAGCTCCTCCACCCACGCATAGTGGCCGGGGTAGCGCAGGGTCTTGTAGTCGAGGTTGCGCACCTTGCCGGCCAGCACATCGGGGAGGTCGGCGGCCCCGCCGGAGGTCAGCGCCTCCTCGTACTCGACCCCGTGGAGGTAGAGGGTGGCGCGGTCGGAGAGCGAGGGGCGGGTCGTCCGCTTAAAGTCGCGGACCACCGTGGCCGGCTTGACGTACTCGGTGGCCACCCCGACCGGGCTCCAGGTGAAGCCGTAGTAGTGCGGCGGGTGAGCGGTAGCAGTCAACGCGCCCACCCGCATGGTGAGGCTCTCGGCCTGGCTCGTCCCCTGCTCGCGGCAGAAGCGCTGGTAGAGGCCGTTGGCGAGGACGTCGACGAAACCGGGCGCCAGGCCGGTCTGGAGGAGGAACCCCTGCTCGGCCCCTTGGGCGATCTCCCGCACCTGCTCGGTCTCCTCGACGTACTCGGTCAGGTTGGCGTAGTGCAGGTGGTGCCGCCGCGCGAGGCTCGCCAGCCGCGGCGCTTCGGAGCCCGGCAGGCAGTCGAGGAGGATCTCCCCCTGCGTGAGCGCCTCGTCGAACACCAGGCTCGTCCCCGAGGGGGGAAGGAGGAAGGGGTACACTTCTCCTGGCTGCTCCGAGCCCTCGCGGATCCAGGCGGCGGCGCTTCGCGCCCGCGCCTCGTTCGAGTCGCCGATATAGACGTCGACCTCGAAGTCCCCGAGCTCGCGGAGCAGGAGCCCGGCCGCGCTGCCCATGCCGCCGGCTCCGGCGATGACGACCTTGTGCCTCTTGCTCATCGTAAGCGCCCCGTCTCGTGTCATCCGGTCGGCCCCGTTCGGGTCCCGGCCGCGGGGCGGCCGGGCGCATTGCCCTCTTCGAAGTGGCTGCAGGGCTCCCTGGATCGGGGATGGAAAGGGCGGAGCGTGCCGCCCCCTGCGGAAGTCGAGGGATCGTAGCACCCGCCGGGGAAGGGAAGCAACGAACGGGAGCGGCCTGAAGTCCGCCCTCTGGAGAGGACGACTGGCCCCGTACATCACCCGGAACCTGCCAATATGGCAGGCGATACGCTCTGGATCGCCGGCTAGGGCCTCCCAATGCCCCCAAAATGCCTCTAAATTCAAAAAAAGTCTCTCGAAATAATTTCGCGCGGCTCGGAATTCATTTCTTCCGCTGCGAAATCTAAAACGCGAGGCTCGGAATTCAAAAAAAGCGACTCGGAATCGGTAATAAGGCGTTCGAATTGATTTCGAGCGCCTCGAATTGCATTTCGAACGACTTTAAATGCATTTTGAGGCGTTTTGGGGAGATTTCCAGGGCCTCCAGTGGCGTTTAGAGGTGGCGGTGCTGGCTGCGGAGAGCCAGACGAGTGACGCCTGCTGTAGCAGAAGGAAAGGACGAGGAACTTCAAGAGGCGCCCGGCAGGCGGGAGAGAGCGACGCCGGCTACCTGGCGCGCCTCACCGCGCTGTAAGGGCCCATCTGGTGGCTACGGCCACGGCGTCCGGCAACTCGTCGCCCGGTCCGCTCAGCGCGCCGCAGGTCACATCTTGCATGCCGGTCTTTCGTGAGTTAGTATCCCGCAAATTTTGGGGGAAAGTATGAAAACTCCGCAGATGTGGCGTTCCAGGATCGGTATAAGAGTGCGCAGCGGTATCGGCGCATCCCTGCTCACTTTGCTCGTTCTCCTCGCTGGAACACCCGCCGGCGCGGCTAACGCCAACTTCCATCTCGGCAAGACGGTTACGCGGGCGAGCGACACGCCCGTGCTCGGGCTGAGCTTGGCGGTGGACCGCTCCGCCGCGATCCCCCACGACACTCTCACGTACACGGCCGTGGTGAGCAACACCGGGTCGCTACTCACCCTCTCCGGGGATCTGACCGTCCAGAACACGGACGCCACGGCTGCTACGGTCGCCTACTACTCCGACGTGATCTCGACGGCCGCGAATTCTCACTGCGGAGCGGGAGGCAACAACAGCGGCCAGAACGGAACCCCGCAGTGGGCCCCCTTGGTGGGGACCGCATCGGCGGCGGACGGCTATACGCCGGTGGAGCCGGCCGCGACAAGCGCCGGAGTCCGGCTGACCTTGACGGCCGTGCCCGCTGACGGCGTTCAGTATCCGGCGAGCGGTAACCCGATCGTAGGAACCCAACTCGCCCCCGGGGCGCAGGCCACCTGGCACTACACGGCGACGGTGGCGCTGACCCCAGCGCAGACCGCCTTCCTGTTGGATCCGGCTCAGGTGTCGCGGATCCGCAATACCTTCCATGCCGAGCCCACGCCGCGCGCTCAGGGAGGGCAGGGCTCGCCGGCGACGATCAACGTCGATTTCTGCCAGCAGCTCTTCTCGCCGCCGCCATCGTCGGCGGCGACCAACGTCACGGTCACGATCGCTCCCTCCTCCGGCAGCGCCATCGTCTTCAATGCGAGCTCGGTCCCCGCCCTGGCCTCTTTGCCGCTGGGCGCTTCGGTGACCGTCAGCACGCCTTGGACCGTCCCCTTCACCGGCGCCCGGCAGGCGGGAGAGACCGACGCCGGCTACCTGGCGCGCCTCACCGCGCTGGAAGGGGCCCATCTGGTGGCTACGGCCACGGCGTCCGGCAGCTCCTCGTCCGGTCCGGTCAGCGCGCCGCAGGCCACGTCCGGGGCCACGAATGAGCACTTGCCCATCCTGGGCATCACTAAGAGCGGCCCAGCCACGGCCGACGCAGGCACGACGGCCACCTATCCCATCGTCCTCACCAACAGCGGCGGCGCCACGGCAAGCGGTCTCGCGGTCAGCGACAGCGTCGCCGGGGGTGGCACGGGCACGGTGACTGGCGTTCCCCCCTCGTTGGGTCAAGGGGGATCAGCCACGGCGTCCGCCGCCTACGCGATCCCTGCCAGCCAGCCCGCCGGCTCCCTGACCGACGCCGCGGCCGTGACCTGGCAGGACGCCAACGGCGACCTCTACGGGCCGGTCTCCAGCTCATTCACCACGCAGGTGCGACCGACCCAGGTGACGCTGGCAACCACGATCAGCAGCGGGCCGGTGCAGGGGAACTTCTTCTTCCGTCCCTCCACGGCGACCGCCTTCAACGCGAAGCCGGGGGATATCCCCGCCTTCCGGCAGACTTTCCCGACCCTCAACTTCAATCCCCCGGCAGGGGTCGTCAACAACAACACTTCGGGGGTCGGCCCGACCACCCGGCCGTTCACCGACGTGACCACGGATGGGGTGGGGAACTTCGCCGGAGCCATCGTGGCCCAGGGTAACGGCCTGCAGGCGGGCGTGGGCACACTCTCCTCGTTCGATGCCGTCTTCACCGGCAGCTTCGTGGTGGCCAAGGCGGGAGACGTCTCGTTCAACGTCCTTGCCAATGACGGATTCCTGCTCGGCATCGGCGGCGGGGCCACCCGAGTCAGCGGCTCTTACGAGCGGGCGCCGGCTTCCAATACTTCGCCGTTCCAGGGCTACCCCCTGGTCGGCGCCTGGAACCAGACGAGCGGCGGCGCGGTCGGCACCTATCCGGTGACCGTCCACTTCCCGGCTCCCGGGATCTATCCCTATGAGATCGATTACTTCGACTGCTGCGGCCAGCCGCTCTCGCTGACCCTCGCCGTCGCCAAGTTCACCGAGGACACCTCGGCACTCTCCGTTTATGTCGGCTACGCGGACGGCCTGCGACCGGCCGGGAGCATCTTCCCCTTCCCCTGGAAGGGATCGCCAGGCGTCACCTTCCTCGGTGGCACCTCGTCAGGTTTCGACGCCGGCGCCATCCGCTTCGACAACAACTCGGACCAGGCGATCGTCTTCGACAACGTATCCGTCGACATCGGCCCCTTCCATTTCAATATCTGGGGCAACAACATCGTGGTGCAGCCGCACGGCATCACGATCCTTACGCAGACGCGGGACTATGACTTTGATACGTCCGACGCGCCAGCCACCT
>JAXDLD010000359.1:0-9980 GCA_034666805.1 Acidobacteriota bacterium | reverse complement strand
CGTAGGTGTCCATGTAGTAGGGGAACCGGCTGGAGCAGCCGATCCCGGAGACGACGACGAACTGCTCCTTGGGGATCCCCAGCTCGGGGAAGACCTGCTGCACGGCCGAGAGGATGGCGTAGTCCCCGCAGCCGGGGCACCAGCGGACCTCCTGGTCGGTCTGGAAGTCCTTCTTGGAGAGCTTCGGGGCCGTGGGAATCGCTTGCGCTTCAGTTGACATGGGAAACAGGCTCCAGGATCTCGCGGATCTTGTTGTAGATCTCCGTCCGGGTGAAGGGCCGGCCCTGGACCTTGCTGAAGGTGATGACGTCCTTCAGATAGCGGGCGCGGATCAGGAGGGCCAGCTGGCCCATGTTCATCTCGGGCAGGAGCACACGGTCGAAGCGGCGGAGCACTTCGCCTAAGTTCTTGGGGAAGGGATTGAGGTGACGCAGGTGGACGCGGGAGACCGAGAGGCCGTCGCGCCGGGCGAAGTTGACCGCGGCGGTGATCGAGCCGGCGGTCGACCCCCAGCCGAGAACGAGGAGATCGCCGGTCTGATCCCCGAACACTTCGAGCTCGGGGATGTCGTCGGCGATCCGCGCCACCTTCTCGGCCCGCAGGTGGACCATCGTCTCGTGGTTGTGCGGGTCGTAGGAGACGTTCCCGGTCACCGCCTCTTTTTCGAGGCCGCCGATCCGGTGTTCGAGGCCGGGGGTGCCGGGGATCGCCCAGGGCCGGGCCAGGGTCTCCGCCTCGCGGAGGTAGGGCTGGAACCCTTCGGGGTCGGTGCGGAAGTGCGGTTTCAGGTTCGGCAGGTCGGCGACCTCCGGCAGCTTCCAGGGCTCCGAGCCGTTGGCGATGTAGCCGTCCGAGAGCAGCACCACCGGGACCATGTACTTCAAGGCGATCCGGCAGGCCTCGATCGCCATGTCGAAGCAGTCCTTGGGCGAGGAGGGGGCGACGACCACCAGGGGCGAGTCGCCGTTCCGGCCGAACATCACCTGCAGGAGGTCCGACTGCTCGGTTTTGGTCGGCAGGCCGGTCGACGGGCCGCCGCGCTGGATGTCACAGATGACGACCGGCAGCTCGACCTGGATGGCGAGGTTCATGGCCTCGGACTTGAGCGCGATGCCGGGGCCGGAGGTCGTGGTCACCGCGAGCGCCCCGCCGAAGGCGGCGCCGATCGTCGCGCACATGGCGGCGATCTCGTCCTCGGCCTGGAAGGTCGTCACTCCGAAGTTCTTGTAGCCGGAGAGCTGGTGGAGAATGTCCGAGGCCGGGGTGATCGGGTAGGCGCCGAGGAAGAGCGGCAGGCCACTCTGCCGCGCCGCGGCCACGAGCCCGATGGCGAGGGCCGAGTTGCCGTGGATGCTCCGGTAGACCCCCGGTTCGAGGGTCGCCGGGTCGACCTCGTAGCGCACCTGGAAGAGGCCGGTGATGTCACAGAAGTTCCAGCCCGCCTTCAAGGTCTTGATGTTGGCGTCGGCGAGCTCCGGCTTCTTGGCGAAGGTCTTCTTCAAGTACTCGATCGTCGGTTCGAGCGGCCGGCTGAAGAGCCAGTAGACCATCCCCAGGGCGAAGAAGTTCTTGCAGCGCTCCTGGCTCTTGTTGTCGAGCCCGCTCCCTTCGAGCGCCCGCCGGTTCATGGTCCCGATCTGGGCCTGGAAGACGCGGTACTTGTCCAGGCTGTGGTCCTCGAGCGGGTTTTTCGTGTAGCCCGCCTTGGTCAGGTTCCGCTGGTTGAACTCGTCGAGGTTGACGATGATCACCCCGTTGGGCTTTAAGTCCTCGAGCTCTTTCTTGAGCGCCGCCGGGTTCATCGCCACCAGCACGTCCGGGGCGTCGCCCGGGGTGTGGATGTCGTAGTCGGCGATCCGGACCTGGAAGGCCGAGACGCCGGGTAGAGTGCCCTGGGGAGCGCGGATCTCGGCCGGGAAGTCCGGCAGGGTCGAGAGATCGTTCCCCATGAGAGCGGAGGTGGTGCTGAACTGGCTGCCGGTAAGCTGCATGCCGTCGCCGGAGTCGCCGGCGAAGCGGATGACCACCTCGTCCAGTTTCTGCGCCTCGACGTGCGGATGTTCGTTTTCTGCGACCGTCGTGCTCATCTGTTTCCTCAAGGTACAAGACGAAAGACCTAGCCGGGGGCTAGGTCAGATTTAAGTCATACGTCATAAAGTTGGCAACATTCTATCAGAGTCATCCCGCCTTGGTGGCAGACGTCGCCGCCAACTCCTCCCGCTCCCTGGCCTTCTTCGCCTCGTCGACCAGGTTGAAGGCGTCGCGTCGCATCTTCGAGCGCTTGGCGTCCTCCTCCGGGTAGCGCGGGCGGTAGCCGAGGCGATCCTCGTCGAAGGTGTAGGGCTTCATCAGGTCGCCCTTGCCGACGATCGACTGCTCACGGTTGAAGTAGGCCATGTCGTAGTTGTTGCTCATGATGATGGCCTCTTCCGGGCAGGCGTCCACGCAATAGCCGCAGAAGATGCAGCGCAGCATGTCGATCTCGTAGACCACCGGGTACTTCTCGATGTTGACGTCCGGGTGCTCGCCGGCCTCGATATGGATGCACTCGGCCGGACAGGCCTGGGCGCAGAGGTAGCAGGCGACGCAGCGGACCGAGCCGTCGGGCCGGGTGGTCAGGATGTGGTGGCCGCGGAAGCGGTGGCTGTAGTCGCGGCGCTCCTCGGGGTACTGGATGGTGTACATCTTGGCCCCGAAGAGGTTTTTGAGGAAATGCCGCATCGTCACCACGAGACCGCCCAAGAGCGGCAGGTAGAGCCGCTCGGCGAGGCCCGGCTTGTAGGGCGTGGTCGTCTTCGGGTGGGGCGGATAGGGCCCCTTGAAGACCGGCCGGCCCGCTGGCGGCGCTGGCGGCATTGGGGCCGCGGCGATAGAAGAAGGCGAAGCGAGAGGTTGGCTCATCGTTCGAGCTCTCCGGCGATGATGTTGAGACCGCCCAGCGAGACGATGGCGTCGGAAAGCGAGCCGCCGTTGATCAGGCGCGAGAAGGTCGAGAAGAGGGGGAAGCAGGGGCCCCGGGCGTGGCAGCGGTAGGGCTTGGAGGTCCCGTCGCTGATGATGTAGAAGCCGAGCTCGCCGTTCGCCCCCTCGACCATCGAGTAGACCTCGCCGGCCGGGACCTGGATGCCGTCCATGATCAGCTTGAAGTGGTAGATCATGGACTCCATCTGGTTGTAGCAGGCCTCCTTGGGCGGCAGGGCGACGTGGGGGTCGGAGGTGATCCAGGGCCCCTCCGGCATGCCGCGGTCCAGGAGCTGGCGGATGATCTTCAAGGACTGCCGGATCTCCAGCATGCGGATGCGGTAGCGGTCGTAGACGTCACCGCCCTGGAGCACCGGCACCTCCCAGTCGACCGTGTCATAGAGGTCGTAGGGGTGGGCGCGGCGGACGTCGTAGCCGACTCCCGAGGCGCGCAGGCAGGGGCCGGTCCAGCCCCAGTTGACCGCCTCCTCGCCCGAGATGGCGGCGATCCCTACCGTCCGGTCCTGCCAGATGCGGTTCTTGTCGATCAGCTTCTCCACGTCCTCCATGAAGGGCGGGATGATCTCGAGCAGGCGCCGGCTGCGCTCCACGAAGTCGGGCGGCAGGTCCTGCGAGAGGCCGCCGATCCGGCCGTAGGAGACGGTGAGGCGGGCGCCGCAGCAGGATTCGAGGAGACCGTAGATCTCCTCGCGCGGCTGGAAGAAGTACCAGAAATTCGACAGCGCGCCGGCGTCGACCAGGGTCGAGCCGTTGCAGACGCAGTGGTCCATGATGCGCGAGAACTCGGAGAGGATCGTCCGCGCCCACACCGCCTTGGGCGGCACCTCGACTCCCAGGAGCTTCTCGACCGTCCGGCAGTAGCCGACGTTGTTGATGAATGAGGAGCAGTAGTTCAGCCGGTCGGTGTAGGGGATCACCTGGTTCCAGGTGTGGGTCTCCGACATCTTCTCGAAGCAGCGGTGGAGATAGCCGATCTCGACGTCCGAGGCGATGATCGTCTCGCCGTCCAGGACCGCCATCAACCGGAAGGTGCCGTGCATGGCCGGGTGAGAGGGGCCGATGTTGACCGTCATCCGCTCGAAGAGGTCGTCCTGCCCCTCCGGCAGGTCGAAGTGCGGCTGGTACATCTGGTCCTCGGTCAGGATCCAGCGCCGCGCCGGGTCGTAGTCCTTGCGCAGAGCATGCCCCTGGAAGCCCTCGTGGGTGAGGAGCCGCCGCAGGTTGGGATGCCCGGTGACCTTCAAGCCGAACATGTCGAAGAGCTCGCGCTCGAACCAGTTGGCGGTCTTCCACACCGGGATGAGCGAGGGGAGCGGCTGGTCCTCGTTCAAGGGGACCTTGAGGCGCAGGCGGGCGCCGCGCGGCATCGAGTAGAGGTGGTAGACGGCGTCGAAGCGCGGCTGGCGGTCGGGGAAGTCGACCCCGCAGAGGTCGAGCATCATGTCGAACTGGGTCGCCGGGTTGTCGCGCAGCTCGCGCGCCAGGTCCAAAAGGATCTCGCGGCGGACGATCCAGGTCGGCTGATCGAGCCCCTCCTGGGGGGTGATGCTCCCGGGGAACTTGGCGAGGACCCCGGCCAGCGCGTCCAGGTCCTGGCCGATCTCAGGCGTCTCAGGAAGGGGTGGGGCGAGCGTCGACACGGTCGGAGATCTCCTGTTCTGGCAGCTTCCCAGCCCTCTCGACCCGGGCGCGCTGCTTCTTGCGGTCGCGGGACACCCGCTCCTTCAACTGGAGGATGCCGTAGATCAGCCCCTCCGGGGTCGGCGGGCAGCCCGGCACGTAGACGTCGACGGGGATGATCTCGTCGATCCCCTGCATGACGTGGTAGGCGCGGTAGAAGCCGCCCGAGCAGGCGCAGGCGCCCATCGAGATGACCCACTTGGGGTCGGCCATCTGGTCGTAGATCCTCTTGAGCACCGGGGCCATCTTGTCGTTGATGGTGCCGGCGACCAGGAGGACGTCGCTCTGGCGAGGCGAGAAGCGCACCACCTCCGAGCCGAAGCGGGAGACGTCGTAGTGGCTGGAGAGCGTCGACATGAACTCGATCGCGCAGCAGGCGGTGCCGAAGGGGAAGGGCCAGAACGAGTTGCGCTGCGCCCAGTCCTCGAGGTCCTCGAAGCGGGTGGTCACCCAGCTCTCGCCGATGATCTTGGTGTCGTCTTTGTCGTCCAGGACTTTCAGGGCCATGGGTTCGCCTCAAGACAGAGTCTAGCACTTGTGACTGTCAGTCACAAGCTATGCTAAGGCCCTGCGTTTCAAGTGATTTACGCCGCTTGCCGGAAGCCGGGGTCCGGCTCGCGGGAGGGGTGCATTGAGTGCAACAGGGAGGGCTTCAGGGGGATTCCCTTAGGATGCGACCTGCGGGCCTGCCGTGCGCCTTTCACGAGGCATCTATCGGGTTCACTTCCCCTGGATGAAGCTCCCGATGTCTCTCGACAGCTGCTCGAGCGAACCCTGGTTCAAGTACATCATGTGACCCGCCGGGTAGTTCCGGATCGTCACCCGCGCCGGGTCGACGCCGCTGTGGTGCAGCATGTAGGCGTTGGCGAAGTAGGCCGTCGCCAGGTCGTAGTAGCCGCTGGCGGTGAACACGCGCAACGCCTCGTTGTCCTTGGTGCCCTGCGCCAGGTCGCCAGTGACGTCGATGAAGCCGGCGAAGGCGCCGGCCGCGTTCTTCCGCCGCTTCCAGTTCTGGTTGGCCTCGCCGTTCTGGGGCAGGTAGGGCTCCTGAATGTCGGCGCCGAGCTCGTTGTGCAGGTACTGGTGGAAGAGCGAGACGTAGATCGGCCCCGTCTTGGCGTTGAACGGGTCGCTGTTGGGGAACTCCGCCGCGTTGTCGAGCTCCTTCTGCGCGTAACGACTGTCGAGGAAGCCCGTGGCCCTCCCCTCGTCGCGCAGCAGCTCCTTGGCGAAGCGGGGCGCGTAGAGGCGCAGGTCGCTGTTCAAGATGTACGGCTTGGACACGCCCGTGTAGCGGTGCAGCTTGTCGGCGATCCGCCCCTTCTCCGCCGCCTTAAGCGAGTCGCCGCGGAAGAGGGCCTCCAGGTACTCGCCGGAGGCGAACTGCTCGACCTCGGTGAGCAGCGCCAGGAGGCTCGGCCAGGCATCCGGCAGCTTCTTGTGGTACCACGCCGTCGCGGCGAGCGTCGGCAGGTGCGTGGCGTAGGTGAGATCGCTGCCGCCGGTGTTGAAGGGCAGGGCGCCCATGTTGATCGCCGGCGAGATGAGGATCACGCCGTTGAGGCCGATTTTCATCTGCCCCTGGAGCCGTGGTACGAGCATCGAGCCGCGGATGCCGCCGTAGCTCTCGCCGAGGACGTACTTGGGCGAGTTCCAGCGGTCGTGCACGGTGAGGAAGGCGCGGATGAAGTCGGCGACGGAGTCGGCGTCCTCGTCGTAGCCCCAGAAGTCTGCGTCCTTCTTGTCGCCGAGCGCGCGGCTGAAGCCGGTGCCGACCGGGTCGACCTCGACCAGGTCGGTGACGCGCAGCAGGCTCGACGGGTTGTCCTTGAGCCGGTAGGGCGGCGCGCCCGGGTCCTCTGCGTCGCTCGGGATGTCGATGCGCTTGGGGCCAACGAAACCGAGGTGCAGCCAGACGGAGGAGGAGCCCGGCCCGCCGTTGAAGAAGAACGTGATCGGCCGGTACTCCTGCCGCTTCACCCCCTCCGCGAGGTAGGAGATCGTGAAGAAGCGCGCCGTGGGCTTGCCGTCGCGGTCCTTCAAGTCGATGTCCTCCGCCGTGGCGGTATAGGGGAGGTCCACCCCACCGGCGGTAAAGCGGTGGTGGGTGACGAACCTGCGGGGTGGGGCTGGCGCGGGGGCAGCCTTCTCCCCGCCCTTGTCGCCCGGCGGTTTGTCGCCCTTGGGGGTGTCGTCCGCGCGGACGGCGGCGGTGGTCGAGACGAACAGGGTCAAAAGGATGGCGAGCGTCGCGTTGCGCATGCGCAGGATCTCCCCCTTGGGGAGCCAGATACGCCTGGAACGGGCGGAAGTTTCAGGATGCCGCCGGCGCCCGGAGGCCAGATAAGACATACCCAGCTCCGATAAGCCTTACCTGACTCAGATACGCCTTATCTGGCCCGGATACGCCCTATCTGGACCGGATACGCCTTATCCAGCCAAATAAGCCGGCTCCAGCGCAGATAGTCCAGATCCAAATTGGATGAGCCGGCAGGCGCCGTCGCCGGCAAGGGGCCTGTAGGACGCTGCACCAGGACCCGAGGCTCGGCCGCGGCGGGAGTGAGGCGGAGAAAAAACACGTGAATTGCAATCGAAGTCACTCGAATTACAATTCGAGCCGCTCGAATTTCAATTCTCCCCCAGCGACCACTAACATACGGGCCTCGAATTGCAATGCGAGCCACGTGAATTGTAATTGAAGTCGCTCGAATTAAAATTCAAGCCGCTCGAATTTTAATTCGAGCCGCCGGAATTGCAATTCAAGTCACCCGAATTGCAATGCGAGCCACTTGAATTGAAATTCGAACCGTTTCGGGGAGCGAGATAGAGCCCCGGATGTCATCCAGAGAGGACGGAAAGCTCCCGGAGACGTTCCGGACGACTTTCCCGGAACCGCCGTCCCGGGCTGGTGCGCGTTGACCTCCTATCCCGCCTGAACTAGGATGCCGCCGATCCGGCAACTCAATTCAGGAGGAGCTATTCATGCAGAGAGAGTCCTCGCAGCGGTCTCGCCTGTTCCGTTGGGGTCTATCGCTGGCGATCCTCGTTCCGGCCTTGGCAGGGGCCCAGGCGCCGGCCTCGACTTCGACTTCGACCCCGGCATCGAAGATGGTGTCGGCCCAGCCGCCGCCCGCCTGCCCGGCTCCGCCGGTCGACTGTGCCGGAAACCGGTGCAAGAGCAACCCCTTCAAACCCACGGACTGCTGGACCACGGCGTGTGGACCGGCCAGGGCCGACGTGGTCGTCGCTTCGCCGCCGGTCGCCACCAGTTCGAAGAACATGCTGTACTGCCGGAAGGGCGGCTATGCGCTGTGCTTCTTCTCCGGACCTCCGGGCCTGGGCGCCACGGGGGCGAAGCAGGCCTTGCCCTGCGTCTACGACGCCGCCAAAGGCGTTGCCAACTGCACCTGCCAGTATTACGGCAGCAACGGGTACTTCGTGGACATCAACGGGATCCTCAACCGCGGGGTCTACTTCGAGACCATCAATACCTGTGGCGTGGACGGCAGCGGGTGTTGGAACATCGCGGACTGCGGCCAGGACGGCTCGGGGTGTTCCGACGGCTCGAAGGGACTCAAGGAGCCGCCGGTCTGCCGCTACGTCCTCGGCCAGGGGACGGGGAATCCGTCCATCTCGCTCTACCCCAAGGGCGATGCCATATCGACCTTCAGCTTCGCGATGACCTCGAACGGTCCCTTCGCCCTGCCGCCGAAGGCTACGTCGAAGCAGTGCAGCGGGCCTTATGCCGGCTGCATGACGGCTCCCTGTTCCTTCGGGCCGAACGGCACGCGTACCGACGGCTCGCCGATCCAGTGCGAGTGTCCGGTCTACAACGGCCCCTACCAGGCGATGTTCCAACCGGGTGGCCAGCAATCCTGCACGATCAACAGCCAGGGAAGCAACAAGAAGTATGTCTGGTCGGCCTCCAACACGGTCTCGAAGTGCCCGTAGCCTGAGATCGACGAGATCCCCCAAGCTCCCAGAGGAGACGCCATGTCCAGCTCCCGCCGGCAGTTCCTGAAAGAGTCCGCGCTCGGCCTCGTGGGCGCCGCCGCGGTGGTCAAGACCGCGGAGGCGTTCGCCGCCCATCCCGAACCGCCTGCCCCCTCCGCCCCGCCGCCGGGCACGCCGCCGGCGTTCGGGACCGGACCCGCGGTCGGGCCGGCGGTCACCCCCGCCACGATCACCGAGGCGGAGAAGCTGGTGCAGGTGGAGTACACCGCGGCCGAGCGCGCCCAGGCTGCCGGCAACTGGCGGATGTCGATGGCGCCACTCTACGAGCGGCGCACCGGGCCGCGCAAGATCGCCCTCGAACCGGCCTTGGCACCCGCCAGCCGGTGGGACCCGGCGCTCCTTGCCGGGAGCCCAGCCGGGGGGCCAGCGAGCTACCGCGTCGTGAGGAGCGCGGCCGGGCCCGCACTGCCGACGAAAGACGAGGACATCGCTTTCGCCCCGGTCTCCCTGCTCTCCCGCTGGATCGAGTCGCGCGCCCTCTCCTCCGAGCGGCTCACCCGCATCTACCTGGAACGCTTGGAACGCTTCCAACCGAAGATCAACTGCACCATCACCTTGACCCGCGACCTGGCGCTCGCCCAGGCGAAGCGGGCCGACGCCGAGATCGCCGCCGGGCACTACCGCGGCCCGCTCCACGGCATCCCCTGGGGGGCGAAGGACCTCCTGGACACCGCCGGCATCCCCACGACCTACGGCGCCGAGCCGTTCAGGAACCGCATTCCCAAGACCGACGCCGTGGTCGTCGACCGGCTGCATCGGGCCGGGGCGGTGCTGGTCGTCAAGCTGAGCCTCGGGGCGCTGGCCTTGAATGACATCTGGTTCGGCGGGCAGACCAAAAATCCCTGGCTCCTCGAGGAGGGCTCGTCGGGCTCCTCCGCCGGACCGGGCGCCGCCACCGCCGCCGCCGCCGTAGGCTTCGCCATGGGCAGCGAGACCGGCGGCAGCATCGTCGGCCCCTCCATGCGCTGTGGGGTCACCGGCCTGCGGCCGACTTTCGGGCGGGTGGCGCGGACCGGCGCGATGACGCTCTGCTGGTCGCTCGACAAGCTGGGGCCGATGGCGCGCGGGGTCGAGGACACGCTCCTCGTGCTGGCGGCGATCTCCGGGCCGGACCCGGGCGACGTCTCGAGCGTGCCCAGCCGGCTCGATTTCGACGCCACCGGTTCCGTCCAGGGGCTCAAGGTGGGCTATCTGAAACGCTGGATGGCGGAGCCCCCGGCGACCGACGTCGACCGGGCGGCCCTCACGACGATCCGCCGGCTCGGGATGATCCCCACGCCGGTCGAGCTCCCGGACTGGCCCTA
>JAXDLD010000358.1:0-4397 GCA_034666805.1 Acidobacteriota bacterium | reverse complement strand
GTCGAGCACGCGGTCCAGAGACTCCGCCTCCTCGGGAGGCGAGAGCGGCAGGGCGGCGGCGACGTCGCCTGGGGCGATCCGCGGCAGCACGGGGTAGTCCCCCACCTGCTCCAGGTAGTCGGCCATGCGGTCGGCCACGCGGTGCATGGCACGACGGAACTCGTCAGGGGGGAGGTCGCCGGGCATGGGGGAGAGTTATAGCGCAGAACGGCGGGAGAGCGGCCGGGCGGCTCCGCAAGGGTGCGGGGCCGCCCGGCGCGGAGCGGATCTTACGACTTGGAGGCGGACTTGTCGCCGCGCTTCAGCTCTTCCTCGATCACCTTGCTGACGTCCTCGAACGGCACCGCGCCGTTGATGAAGCGGCCGTTGACGAACATCGCCGGGGTGCCGTTGACCCCGGCGGCGGAGCCGGCCGCGATGTCCTTCTTCACCTCCTCGGCGTGCTTGCCCGAATCGAGGCAGGAGTTGAACTGGTCGGCCTTCAAGCCGGCGATCTTCGTCGCCTTGGCCTTCAGGCCGTCGACGGCGAGACCCTGCTGGTCCGCGAACATCGCGTCGTGCATCTCCCAGAACTTGCCCTGGTCGTTGGCGCAGAGCGAGGCCTCGGCGGCCTTGGGCGCGTTCTGGTGCATGGGCAGCGGGTACTGGCGGAAGACGATCTTCACCTTGTCACCGTACTTCTTCTTCACCTGGTCCAGGGTGGGCAGCAGGCGCGAGCAGAACGGGCACTGGAAGTCGGAGAACTCGACGATCGTGATCGGGGCGCTGGTCGGGCCCTGGACCGGCGCCGTGTAGCTGGCGGCATCGACCGGGACGCGGACCGGCTCCATCATGTAGTCGGCCTTGTACTTGGCCTCGAGCGTGGTGTAGAAGGCCGTCCGCGCCTCGTTCTGGCGCTGCTGCTCCAGGTACTGCTTGATCCGCGGCGTCACCTGCTCCTTGGTGACGGTGGGCGGGATCTGCGCCTTGTTCTCGTCGTAGAACTTGTTGACGTCGGCGTCGGTCACCGCGGCGGCCTTGGTGGCGTCGGCGATGAGCTGGTCCTTGCTCACCCCCTTGGCCTTGGCCTCGGCCTCCACCATGCTGTCCTGGACGAGCTGCTTCAGCTTGTTCTCGACCAGGGTGTGGCGGTTGTTCGAGCACTCCCGCTCGAGCTGCGCGAACTCCGGGGCGGCGGCCTTCTCGACGTCGCTCTGGGTGATCGACTTGCCGTTGACCTTGGCGAGGACCTTGTTGGGATCGGACGCCATCTTGTCCGCCTTGTCCTTGGCCGGCTTGGTCTGCGCCGAGCAGGCCGGAAGCCAGACACAGAGGGCGAGGACGAGCGCCAGGACTCCGAAGAGGAGGCCCTGGGTGCGGGTCCGCGGGCGAGGGGTTGAGCTCATTGGTTGACTCCTTTTGCCGTGACTCAAAGCGTATGGTCGACTGGACATGTTAGCCGCGCGAAAAAGCGGGATACATTTTAGCACGGGCTCAGGCGAGATGTCTCGCCACGAGGCCTTCGAGGATCCGCTCCGGCGGGATCCCTCGCAGGCGCAAAGCCGGGCCGCCGAGGAGCTCCTCCGCCAATGCGAGGAGCGCGCGGCGGCCTCTCTCTTCCAAGGTGCTCTCGCGGCTCGAAGCGAGCACCGCCGCCGCGGCCACCCCCCAGGGGCGGCCGGAACGCGGGTCTTCGAAACCGCCGGCACCGCCGAGCGCCTCCGCTGCGGCCAGGAGGTATACGCACGAGCCGGTCCGCGCGTACTCGGCGACCGCCGTGCCGAAGGCGCGGGCGAGCGGCTCGGCCGCGGCGCCGTCGACCGCCTCCGCCGGACCGAGGTAGACGGCGAGCGAGCGGCTGCGGAGGGTCGCCAGGAGGTCGAGGCTCGACGGAGCGAGGAGGAAGAAGTTGCGCGGCGCCGTGACGTGCGGCTCCTCCAGGGCTTTCAAAAGCGCGTTGGCGGCCTCCGGCGTCAGGCTCTCGGCGCTCGCCACGACGAAGACCTGGCCCCGGGCCTCGAAGGGGGAGACCTGGGCGGTGCGCAGCATCCCGCGGGTGGCGTCGACCGAGGTCGAAGCCTTGAGGTCGCGGAGCAGCACCAGGAAGTCGGGGTGGAACGGCGCCTCGTCCCCCGGCCAGGCGATGCGCCGGCAGTGCCGGCAGACGCCGCAGGGGCGCGCCGCGCTGGCGGCCTCGCAGAGCAGGAGGCGAGCGAGATCGACCGCCGCCGCCTGCCGCGCCCCGGCGTCGGCGCCGTGCAGGATCACCGAGGGGTAGAGCCGGCCCTCCCGGGCGACCGAGCGCGCCGATTCCAGGTTCAAGCCGGGACCTCCGAGAAAAGGAGAGCCGCGAGCACGCTCTTCACCTGGGCGAAGGTGGCCGGGGCTCCCCCCGCGGAGTCGACGACGTGGAAACGCTTAGGGGTCCGTTCGGCGAGCTCCCGGAAGCCGTCGCGCACCCGGCGGTAGAAGGCGAGGTCCTCGGCGTCCAGCCGGTCGATCCCCTGGCGCCGCGGCGAGCTCCCGCGCTCCCGCGCCGCCTCGGCCGGCAGGTCGAAGAGCAGGGTATGGTCGGGGGCCCGGCCGCCGGTCGCCAGGCGGTCGACCTCGGCGATGAGCGGCAGGGGGACCCCGCGGCCATAGCCCTGGTAGGCGTAGGTCGAGTCGGTGAAGCGGTCGCAGAGCACGTGGCGGCCGGCGGCCAGGGCGGGCTCGACCACCTCGAGCAGGTGCTGGCGCCGGCTGGCGAAGACCAAGAGGAGCTCGACGACGCCGTCGATCCGCCCCCAGCGCGGGTCGAGGAAGATGCCGCGGAGAGCGTCGCCCAGGGGGGTGCCGCCCGGCTCGTGGGTGACCTGGCAGACGGCCCCTCTGCCGGCCAGCCACTCGGCCGCCCGCGCGAGATGGGTCGACTTGCCGCTGCCATCTAGACCCTCGAAGGTGATGAAACGGCCCGTCATGGCGGGGGACCATAGCATGCCCGATTTGACACGGCACCGTTCCCAGGCGAGGATCATGGGTCAGCGGTCTGGTACTTTCGCTCCGGCGAAGGCCTCTTTCCGGCGCGGCCGGAGATTTGCATGGCCTCGTGCGGGGATTTGAGGAAACGGTCACCCATCCAGTGGAGGAAGTTATGGCTGAAAAGAAGGCGCCCGCGAAGAAGGCGAAAGGTGGTCCAGCGAATTCGAGTTTCATGAAGCCGGTCCAGCCGGACGCCGCCCTGGCGGCGGTCATCGGCTCGGACCCCCAGCCCCGCACCGAGATCACCAAGAAGATCTGGGACTACATCAAGAAGAACAACCTCCAGGACCCTGCCAACAAGCGGATGATCAAGGCCGACGACAAGCTGAAGGCCGTCTTCGGCGGCAAGGCCGAGGTCAGCATGTTCGAGATGACCAAGCTGGTCAACGGCCACGTCAAGTAGGGCGGCGCCGGCCGCCCCCACGCCTTTAGAGCCTCTCTTTCGGCTGCCGCGGCGGCCGGCCGGGTTCCGGCCGGCCGCGCCCGAGCATCGGGTAGACTGCGTCCGCCATGCCGACGACGATCGGATCGCCCCTCCTCTGGGGCCTGTTCCTCCTCCTCGTCCTGGTCCTGCTCGCGCTTGACCTCGGGGTGATCCACCGCCGGGTGCACCGCATCGGCATCCGCGAGGCGGTCGTCTGGAGCGTCGTCTGGACCCTCACCGCGCTCCTCTTCAACCTCTGGCTGGCGTGGAAGTTCGGCCACCGGGCCGGGGTCGAGTTCCTCGCCGGCTACGTCATCGAGCGCTCGCTCTCCTTCGACAACATCTTCGTCTTCGTCGTCCTCTTCAACTACTTCGCCGTCCCCGACTACCTCCAGCACCGGGTGCTCTACTGGGGTATCCTGGGCGCCCTCGCCTCGCGCGGCGTCTTCATCGGCCTGGGCGCCGCGCTCCTCGCCCATTTCCACTGGCTGATCTTCGTCCTCGGCGCCTTCCTGGTCTACACCGGGGTCAAGGTGTTCCGCGGCGCCGAGGTCGAGGTCGAGCCGGGGAAAAACCCGGTGCTGCGCCTCTTCCAGCGCTTCGTCCCCCTGACCTCCGAGTACCACGGCAAGCGCTTCCTCGTCCGCCGGGAGGGGCGCCGGCTCGCCACCCCGCTCCTCCTCGTCTTAGTCGTCGTCGAGGCGACCGACGTCGTCTTCGCCGTCGACTCGATCCCCGCCGTCTTCGGGGTCACCCAGGACTCGTTCATCGTCTTCACCTCGAACATCTTCGCCATCCTCGGCCTGCGCGCCCTCTACTTCCTGCTCGCCGGCCTGATGACCCAGTTCCACTACCTGGGCTACGGCCTGGGGCTGGTCCTCGCCTTCGTGGGCGCCAAGATGCTGCTCCAGCCCTGGATCGCGATCCCCGTCGAGGGATCGCTCGCCGTCGTCCTCGCCATTCTCGCCCTCGC
>JAXDLD010000357.1:0-5042 GCA_034666805.1 Acidobacteriota bacterium | reverse complement strand
TCGCGGCTCGCCACGGCGGCGACCGGCTCCTCTTCCCCCGCCTCGCGGCGCAGGAGGTCGCCGCGGGCCACGATCCCCACGCAGCGCCCGTCGTCCGCGAGCACCGGGTAGGCGCCGTGCCGGCCGGCGGCGATCTTCCGCCTCGCCTCCCCCACCGTGGCGGTGGCGGCGAGGGTCTCGACGTCTGTCGTCATGACGTCCCGCACGAGGGTCGTGCCGAGGACGTCGACCGAGAACTCGGTCCGCACCTTCAGGCCCCGGCGGGCGAGCTTCTCGGTCATCAACGACTCCTTGAGGAGCGCCGCGGCGACGATGTCGGCCACCACGGCGGCGAGCATCAGGGGCAGGATGATCTGGTAGTCGGCGGTGAGCTCGAAGAGGAAGACGATGGCGGTGAAGGTGGCCCGGGTCGAGGCCCCGAAGAGCGCCGCCATGGCGACCATGGCGAAGGCGCCGGGGGTCAGCCCAAGCTTGGGATCGAGCGCCCCGGCGGCGAAACCGACGAGGCTGCCGAAGGAGCCGCCGATCAGGAGCAGGGGGGCGAGCGTCCCCCCCGAGGTCCCCGAGCCCAGGGCGATCCACCAGGCGACGAGCTTGGCGAGAGCGAGGACGGCGATCGCCCCGAGCGCCAGCCGGTCGTTCAGCACGTCGCCGATGGCGTCGTAGCCCACCCCCAGGGCGCGCGGGACGAGGAAGCCGACGAGCGAGAAGCCCACGGCGCCGATCACCGGATGCCAGAATTCGGAGACCGGCAGGCGGCGGAACCCGGCCTCGACCGCGAAGAGCCCCTTGGCGACGACGACCGCCAGGAGACCGCAGCCGAGCCCCAGGACCACGAACCAGGGCAGGAGGCGGAGCCCAGCAAAGTCGTGCACCGGCACCGCGAAGAGGGGGCCGGAGCCGAAGAGGGCCGAGTGGATGCCGGCGGCGACCGTGGCGGCGACGACCAGGGGGATGAAAGCGCGGGTCGAGAACTCGAAGAGGAGGAGCTCGATCGCCAGGACCACCGAGGCGAGCGGGGCGCCGAAAGTCGCCGACATGCCGGCGGCGGCGCCGCAGGCGAGGAGGATCTTCCGCTCGGACGGCGAGACGTGGAGCACCTGCCCGAGGAGGGAGCCGAGCGCGCCGCCGGTGACGATGATCGGCCCCTCGGCGCCGAACGGCCCGCCGGTGCCGATCGCGAGTGCCGCGGAGACCGGCTTGGCGAGAGCGGCCCGCGGTGAGATCCGGCTCTGGCGGACGAGGATCGCCTCCATGGCCTCGGGAATGCCGTGGCCGCGGATGACCGGCGACCAGCGGGCGAGGAGCGACACCAGGAGGGCGCCGGCCACCGCGGCGACGACGAGCCAGGGTCCCGGGTGGAGCTCGCGGAAGGACGGCACGGTCCAGCCGAAGCGGTGGAAGAGGGCGAGGTTGGTGATGAGGCCGATGAGATGGAGCAGCACCCAGGCCGCGCCGCCGCCCAGGGCGCCCAGGAGGGCGGCTAAGCCGGCGAGCAGGAGGAGGCGTCTGGGTGGAGTTTGAGCGTGCATGGCTTTCCCCTTGGCCGGGGCTGGCCCCGCCGTCGTCACCTACTGAAGCGAGCACCACCACCGGACGGAATTCTATCGTAGCACGACACATGAAGCGTTACAATCGGGAGCCATGCCGGAAGACTTGGAAGATGCCGACTACCAGCGCTTGCTGGATTTACGGACGGGGCTCCGTCGTTTCCTGCATTGGAGCGAGGAGCAGGCGGAGGCCGCCGGCCTGACGGGCCCCCAGCACCAGCTTCTCCTCGCCATCCGCGGCCACTCCGACCCTCGCGGCCCGACGGTGGGCGAGATGGCGGGCTACCTGCTGCTCCGCCACCACAGCACGGTGGGGCTGGTGGATCGGGCGGAAAAGGCGGGGCTGGTCGAACGGCTGCCGGACGAGGAGGACCACCGGGTGGTCCGGCTCGGGCTCACGGGGAAGGGGGAGGAGATCCTGCGCCAGCTTACCGCGCAGCATTTGGACGAGCTCGAACGCCTGGGACCCAGGATGGGCGCCCTGTGGGCGGGGCTCGAGAAGTGAGGAAGGGGGCGCGGGGCTGGGGCTGCGGGGATCGGACTTGGAGCTGGCAGCTCCAAACCGGAAGCATGTAGATCCAGGTCAGAAGCTAGTAGATACAAACCAGAAGCATGTAGATCCATTTCAGAAGCTAGCAGATACAAACCGAAACTAGTAGATCCAGAGCAGAAGCATGTAGATACAAACCAGAAGCATGTAGATCCATTTCGGAAGCTAGTAGATACAAACCGGAAGCGGGTAGCTCCAAAGTCGGGGGCTGTAGCTCGAAACCGGAAGTCCGTAGCTCCAGAGCCGAGCCTCGCTTCGGGTGTCTCGCAATCTCTTCTGTGGCTACAATCCGCCATGCCTCAGAGCCCGGCCTCTCTCCTCGATCCCCTGGAACGCGCGATGGCGGAGCCCGAGCGCTCGCTCGAGGAGCTGCGCGGCCAGGCGAGCCCGGTCGATCTCCACCTCGCCTTCGCTTACGAGCTGGCGCTCCTCGTCCGCCAGGGGCCGCGGGGAGCCCGCCACGGACTCGCCAGCCCGGCGGCCCTGCTCCAACTGGCGCAGCGGGCGGCCGAGGCCGGCATCCTGTCCTGGAGCACGCCGGTCGAGCTCACGGAGAGCCTTACGCGTCTCGCGGCGCGGCTGCGGGAGGCGCAGGCCTGGCGCCAGGACCTGCCCCTCTGGTGGTCGCCGCTGCCGCCCGCCACGGCCGCCGAGGAGACCTGGGCCCGGCTCGAAGAGGCGTGGACCTCCTCCCCCTCCGGACCCTCGCTCCCCTGGCAGGTTTATCCACGGCTCGTCGCTCCACCGGTCGTCGCCGGCATCGTGGCGGAGCTCGAAGCGGCCCATGCCGCGGGTCGGCTGCGGCTGGAACCGGGCGGCATCGGGAGCGCGGACCGGAGGGCCCCGCAGCGGACGGACGAGGTGGCCTACCTGAGCGGGCTCGAGCCGGCGCTCCTTGAGGCGGCGCCGGGGCTCGCCATCCTCCTCCAGTGGCTGCTCGGCCGGGTCGCCCCGGAGATCGCGGAGTCGATGCCGGACCGTCTCCTCGCGGTGCCCGGCACGGCCATGTTGGCCCGCTACCCGGCGCCTTCCGCCGGCTACCGCCCGCACCTCGACAATCCAGGCGGGCCGGCGGACAACGGGCGGGCCTTCGCCCTCATCCTCTATCTCAACCCTCCCGGCCAGGAGTGCGTGGGCGGCGAGATCGCTCTCTGGCCGCCGGGTGCCCGCGTCTCGGCCCCGCCGGGACTCGTGCTGCCGCCGGTGGGCGGCTCGGCGCTCCTCTTCGACACCCGGGCCGTGCCCCACCAGGTGCTGCCGCTTGAGCCGGGCCCTCCCCGCTGGTCGCTGGTCCTCTGGCTCCAGGACGGCCGCTCTCCCGCGCGCTCTTTCGCGGCTGCCGGCCCGCGGCTTCCCCCGCCGGAGCTGACCCTGACGGACGCGCTTCAGTCCCTCCCCAATCCCCCTCTCCCGCCGAGGGTGCTCCTCATACACGAGCTCGCCGACGACGTTCCAGAGGGAAGGATCGTAGTCCGAGGCAAGAGCGCGGCGCGCCCGCGGGTCGGCCTGGTGGCCACGGTCTACGGCGGCGGAAGAGGGCTCGACGCCTGGTGTGACCATCACTTCGGCTTGGGGCTAGACCACGCCGTGCTCATCTTCGACCATCTCGAGGAGCCGGCCGAGGCGGCCGACGCGGCGCGCCTACGGGCGCGGTATCCCGCGGAGCGGCTGACCCTGTGGTCCGGCCTAGAGGTTCAAGCCGCGCGCTGGCCCGGGCTGCCGGCCTTCCCGGAGAGCGACTTGGTCCGCCGCTGGGCGGCGGCCGGCGCCGCCTCCTTCGCCCACGCCTCGCGCCAGGCTCTCAACGCGAGCGCGGCTCTCGGGGCCGCGAGGACCGGTGAGCTCGGCGGCGCGCCTCTCGACTGGCTGCTCCACCTGGACGCTGACGAATGGTTCGAGCTCGCGGGCGACGGCCGGGGCGGGGCCTCCCTGCACGACCACTTCGCCGCCGCTACCGCGGCCGGCCGCGCGCTCGTCCGCTACCTCAACCACGAGCTGCTCTTACCGTGGGAGGCCGGGGCTCCGCCCCGCTTTAAGGTCAACCCCCGGCTCGCCCTGGCCCGGCACGGACCGGCCGGCTGGCAGGCGCTCGTCGCCGCCCTCCGCATGGCTCCGACCGATCCGCGGCCCTGGTTTCTCGGGTATCACAACGGCAAGTCGGCGGTGGCCGTGGCGCACGGCCTCGCCGCGGCGGGAGTGCATGGGTGGTACCTCCAGGGGGAGCCCCAGGCCGAGGAGCTGGTGGCCGGTCCCTCCATCCTCCACTTCCACCGTCCGACGCCGGAGGCGTTCCGTCGCAAGTACCAGGCGGTCGCCGCGGCGCCCTGGGAGGGGAAGCAGCCCTTCCCGCCCTCCCCGGTGGAAGAGGCGGCGGTGGCACTCCTACGCTCCCTGACCGAACCCGCGGCCATCGACCGCGAGCTCGCCGCCTTGTACCGCCGGCTCACCACCTTCACCCCCGCGGAGGTGGCGGTGCTCGAAGAGGCGGGGCTGCTCTTTGCGCCGGAAGGGCTGGCGGGTCACTTCGAGTTCCCGGCCTCCAGGTGCTGACGTCTTACCTGATGAGGCGCGCGTAGGTCTCGTGAGCACCGATCCAGACCCACGTATAGCCGTCTGCTGACGAAACGGCGAGCGCGCGGTATTGCCGTCCGACTCTCGCCGACCAGAACTTCCCGACCTTCTTGAAATGCAGAGAAGGATGCGACGGATCGGACTTCAAGAGCTCGAAGTTCTTGTCCGCGAGATCTCGAATCTCGCCAGGGAGTGCTTCATAAGCGCGCCAGAACCGCGGTGTGGTCCTGTGATTCACAGCGGGCGGGTTGCCCCGCGCCGCTCCGCTTCAGACGCCTCCTCGACCAGAAAGTCAAGCCTCCCGGCCGCCGAGTCGGCCTCGATCTGTTGATCCCACCGCTCGTGCATATGGTCCATAAACCAATCGCGAA
>JAXDLD010000356.1:0-2850 GCA_034666805.1 Acidobacteriota bacterium | reverse complement strand
GCGCCCCAGGCGTAGACCGGGTAGGCGTCGCCCTGGTAGCGCGCCTCGTCAAACTGGCCGGCGGGCGGCTCGTGGCGGACGGTGACGGTGAGCGGCCCCACCTCCTTGAGATAAGCCCGGGCCGTCTCGCGGAAGGGGGCGCCGGCACGGCCTGCCCGGCTCGCCCACGAGGCGGCGACCTTGGCCGTCAGCTCGGCCACCGCCTTGGCGATCGCCCCGCCGACGATCATGGTCGTTCGCGAGGCGACGGTCGGTCCGGAGTCGGGGACCTGGCCGGTATCCGGCGCGGCGAAGACCAGGTCCTCGTCGGCGAGCCCGCCGGCCGCGGCGGCGATCTGCGGCAGGACGACGGCCGACCCCTGGCCCATCTCGGTCATCGCGGTCAGCACCTCGACCCGGCCGTCGTCCGTCAGGCGCACGGTGACCGGGGACTGCATGCGGCGCTCGCCGTTGCCGGTGAAGCCGGAGCCGTGGAAGTAGAGGGCGAGTCCAATGCCGGGGAGCGGCGCGCCGTCGCGCCCCGCCGATATCGCCTGTGCCCGCGCCGCCTCGTGCTCCCGCCAGCGGGCGCGGAAGCCGGTCTTCGCCTCCGCCTCTTCGAGGCAGAGGCGGGCGGCGGTGCTGCCGTCTAAGACCTGGCCCGTGGGCAGCCGGTCGCCGGGGCCGACGACGTTCCGGTCACGGATCTCGTAGGGGTCGAGCCCCAGGGCGCGGGCGATGCGGTCCATCTGCCGCTCGACCGCGAACTCGACCTGCGGCGCGCCGAAGCCGCGGAAGGCGCCGTTGGGCGGGGTATGGGTCTGGAGCACCCGGCCGTTGATCCGCACGTTCTCGCAGCGGTAGGGGCCGAAGGCGTGCAGCAGGGCGCGCGACAGCACCACCGGCGAGAGGGTGCGGTAGGCGCCGCCGTCCAAAACGATCTCGATGTCCATGGCGAGGAGCCGGCCGTCCGCCGTCACCCCGGTCCGGTGGCGGACGACGGCGGGGTGGCGCTTGGTGGTGCCTATGATGTCCTCCCCACGGTCGTAGGCGATGCGCACCGGCTGTCCGCTGGCGCGTGCGAGAAGAGCGGCGTGGATGGCGAGCAGGCTGGGGAAGTCCTCCTTGCCGCCGAAGCCGCCGCCCACCGCCGAGGCGCGCACCCGGACCGCGTCGTCCGGCAGCTTGAAGGCGTGCGCGAGCGCCTTGTGGACGAAGTAGGGGCATTGCATGGAGCCCACGGCGGTGAGAACGCCGTCGGGCTCGAACCAGGCCGTGACCGCCTGGCATTCGATGTAGATGTGCTCCTGGTAGCCGGTCTTGTAGACCCCCTCGATCACCCGGTACGCCCCCGCGAGAGCCTCGTCGACGGCGCCCGTCTCCATGGCGACTTCCGCGAGCGGGGGGAGGGCCTCGGCGTCGGCGAGCGAGAGGATCGCCGCGAGCGGCGCGTAGCGCGCCTCGACCCCCTCCCGGGCCGCCCGCGCCCCCAGGCGGGTGGGGGCGGCGACCAGGGCCACCGGCTCGCCGACATGGCGGACGAGACCGTCGGCCAGGATCGGCCAGGAGTCGTCCGCGAGCTGGACCCCGTTCGGCCCTGGCAGGTCGCGGGTGGTGACGCAGACCGCGGGGCCGCCCGCCCGTTCCGGATGCCAGGCGACATCTTCGAGCCGGGCGTGGGGGTGCGGGCTCCGCACGGTCGCCCCGTACCACATCCCCGGGAAGACCAGGTCGTCCGCATATCGCGCCTCGCCGGCCGCCTTGGCGAAGCCGTCCGGGCGCGGCGGGCTTTTTCCGATGGCGCTCATGATTGCACCCGGGAGTCTCGCAGCAAGCGGGCCGATGCGCAATGTCCCGTCGGGTGGATCTAACGGTATACTAGAAGGAGCTGAAATGAGTCAGTATCGGGAATGCGATCGACCCGTTCATCCAGATCAATCCCAAGCCCGTAGAAGAGGGAGACCTGGACCGGAGGAAGAGACCATGAGCGACCCTCTCGCGACCGTCACCGCCATCTACGAAGCCTTCGGACGGGGAGACATCCCTGCCATTCTCGAGCACGTGTCCGACGACGTCCAATGGGAGGCCTGGGCGGACAACGCAGCCCAGAAGGCGGGCGTCCATTGGATGCTGCCCCGCCGGGGGAAGGCAGGCGTGCTCGAGTTCTTCCAAGGGGTCGAGGAGTGGCTGGACATCCAGGAGTTCCGGGTCCTCTCGGTCATGGCCGGGGGCAACCAGGTAGCCGCCGAGTTCGTGATCGAGGCGAAGCTCAAGCGTGGCGAGGGGCGCTACCGCGACGAGGAGATGCACCTGTGGACCTTCGACGAGTCCGGCAAGGTGATCCGGCTGCGCCATTACCTCGACACGGCCAAGCACGTGGCGGTCTGGCAGGCCGCCAGAGTCGCGTAGGATTCCGGGATCCCTCGTGAACCGGCAGATGGATCCGGCCGAGGTGCTGGCCGTCGAGATCCGGCAGTACGCGGGTGCCAGTCTGCGGACTCTGGTACCGCGGGTCGTCGGCCAGACCTCCGAGGCGCTCGTCCGGAAATCGACGGGCCCGCATTCCAAGCGGCAGTGGGACGAGGCGAGCTTCTTCGCCGACCTGTCTGCCTGTCTGCTACCCTATCGCCATGTTGAATCCGACGCCGCTCGAACAGCTGACCGATCGGCACGGCCATCCCTACTTCCTCTGGGATTCCGAGATGACGCTCGACCAGTTTCGGAAAGGGCTGGAGGATCACGATCCGGAGGTTCGGGCGTATCTGATCGGCAAGCTCATGCGGCAAGCCAAGCCGGACGACGTCTTCACCTTCGTCTCGGCACGGGAAATCCGGGCGCTCTGGCCCCGTCTCGAGCGGTACCTGGGAAAGA
>JAXDLD010000355.1:0-10114 GCA_034666805.1 Acidobacteriota bacterium | reverse complement strand
CGAGGTCGTCGGGCAGGATGGCGTCGCTCGTCAGGTCGCCCGCCCTCCCCAGGTCCTCGGCGAGGGCCCGGCGGAGGAGCGGCTCGTAGAGGAGCGGATAGAGCGCGGGCAGGTGCGCCGACGAGTCTCCCCCGCTCATCGCGAGCTGCCCGCCGCCAGGGCCAGCGGAGCCGGCGCGTGGGAGGGGAGGGGACGCGACTGGATGCGGATCTCCCCGTCGGGAGCAGCGGTCAGGGCCAGGTGCCGCTGCCAGGCCGGGTCGGCCTCCGGATAGTCCGAGCGGTAGTGACCGCCCCGGCTCTCCCGCCGGGCGAGAGCCGCCGCCGCCACCAGGCGACCGGCCCAGAGGAGGTTCCGCGCCTCCCCGGCGGCGTTGGGGTGCGACTCCGCCAGCCGGTCGAGCGCGGCCACGGCCTCGGTCAACCCCTGGCCGTCCCGCACCACCCCGACCTTCTCCCACATCAGGGTCCGCACCGCCGTGGCGAGGGCCGCCTGCTCGGCCTGGAAACGGGCGTCCTCCACGGGATCGGCCGACCCGAGATCCGTCGGCAGGCGTGCCGGCCGCCGCCGCTGCTGCAGGGGCGCCCCGGCGAGGTCCTCGGCCACCCGGCCGCCGAAGACCAGGGCCTCGAGGAGCGAGTTGCTGGCCAGCCGGTTGGCGCCGTGCGCGCCGGTCGCCGCTGCCTCGCCGCAGGCCCAGAGGCCGGGGAGGGTCGTGCGGCCGCTGCCGTCCACCGCGATGCCGCCCATGTGGTAGTGGGCGGCGGGCGAGACCGGGATGGGCTCGGTCCGGGGATCGAAGCCGTGCTCCTGGCAGAGCCGGAAGACGGTCGGGAAGCGCTCGGGGAAGCGCTCCCCCACCGCCCGGGTGGCGTCGAGGTAGACCCGGTCCCCCGTCGACAACCGGCGCCAGATCGCCCGCGCCACGACATCCCGCGGGGCGAGCTCGGCATCCGGGTGCACCCCGAGCATGAAGCGCGCGCCGTTCCGATCGACGAGGATCGCCCCCTCGCCGCGGAGGGCCTCGGTCAGGAGGGGCATGGGGTCGGCGCCGCCCGCGAGCGCCGTGGGATGGAACTGTACGAACTCGACGTCCACCACCTCCGCCCCCGCCCGCACCGCCATGGCCAGGCCGTCGCCGGTCGCCTCGGGAGGATTGGTGGTGTGGAGGTAGAGCCTGCCCAGGCCGCCAGTCGCCAGGACCACCGCCGGGGCGAGGAAGAGCCGCCGCCGCCCATCTGGACCTAACGCCGCGAGGCCGGCGACCACGCCGTCCTCGATCCAGAGGTCGAGGGCGAAGGTCTCCTCGAAGACCCTGACCGCCGGCTCCCGGCGCACCGCCTCGGAGAGGGTGCGGACGAGCTCGGCGCCGGTCGCGTCCCCCCCGGCATGGAGGATCCGCCGACGGCTGTGCGCCGCCTCGCGGCCGAGGGAGAGGGCACCGCCCGCGGCGCGGTCGAAGTGGGCACCGAGGTCCAGGAGCTGGGCGATCCGCCGCGGCCCCTCCTCGGTCAGGAGGGCTACCACTTCCGGGTCGTTCAACCCGGCCCCGGCCGCCAGGGTGTCGGCGGCGTGGAGGGCGGGAGCGTCGTCCGTGCCCACGGCGGCGGCGATCCCGCCCTGGGCCCAGTTGGAGGAGCCGCCGGTGGCGAAACGGCTCTTGGTCAGGAGCGCCACCCGGCGCGGCGCCAGGGCCACGGCGGCGGCCAGGCCGGCCACGCCGGTCCCAACGATGATCGCGTCGAAGCGGGCGCCGGAGCTCGAACCGAAGCGATGCGCGCTCACTTCCCCTCCCTCCGGCCCACGGCCAGCATCCGCTCGACGGCCCGGCGGGCCCGCTCCCCCACCTCGGGGTCGACCTCCACCCGGTGCTCCATCGTCTCCAGCGAGCGGAGAATCTTGGGCAGGGTGATCCGCTTCATGTGCGGGCAGAGATTGCACGGCCGGATGAACTCGACGTTGGGGTGCTCGACCGCCACGTTGTCGCTCATCGAGCACTCGGTGACCATGACCACCCGCCGCGGCTGCGCTTCGCCGACGTGACGGATCATCGCCGCGGTCGAGCCCACGAAGTCGGCTTCTGCCAGGACCTCGGGCGGGCACTCCGGGTGAGCGAGGATCTGGACGCCCGGGTTCTGCTGACGATAGGCGCGCAGCTCGCCCCCCGTGAAGCGTTCGTGCACCTCGCAGTGCCCCTTCCAGAGGATGATCTCGACCTTCGTCTGCGAGGCGACGTAGCGGCCGAGGTACTCGTCGGGAAGGAAGATCACCCGGTCGACCCCCAGCGATTCGACGACCGCCACGGCGTTGGCCGAGGTGCAGCAGATGTCGGACTCGGCTTTGACCGCCGCCGAGGTATTGACGTAGGTGACGACCGGCACCCCGGGATAGCGGGCGCGCATGAGGCGGATGTCCGCGGCCGTGATCGAGGCGGCGAGCGAGCAGCCGGCCTCCGGGTCGGGGATCAGGACCGTCTTCTCGGGCGAGAGGATCTTCGCCGTTTCGGCCATGAAGTGGACGCCGGCCAGAACGATGACGTCCGCCTCCGTCTTCGCACCTTGCTGCGCCAGGGCGAGCGAGTCGCCCACGAAGTCGGCGACGCCGTGGAAGATCTCCGGCGTCTGGTAGTTATGGGCGAGGACGACGGCGTTCCGGCGCCGCTTCCACTCGGAGATGGCGGCGATGTAAGGGGCGTGGACCGCCCACTCGATCTCCGGAATCACCTTCCGCACCCGCGCATAGAGCGGCGCGGTCGCCCGGGCCACCGCGGGCGTGTAGAGAAGAGGGCTGCTGGCTTCTGCGAGATCCATCTCTGCAAGCTCCATCTCGTCCTCCTCGATATGCTCAGTATGAGTATATGAGATCCGTAAAAAATGGCCGGACCGTGCCGACCTACCGCCTTATACTACGAATGAGCATTTGGGCTGTCAAGTGTCATGCTGCTGCAAGGACGCCCTCGGCTTCTATAACAGGAGCGAAGGGTGATTCCTTCCGGGCCGGCCTAGCACCGGAACCGCGTGCCGGGCGGGAAGGGGAGCCCGAACACCTCTCCTAGGACCGCCAGGAGCTCGTCATCGTCCGCGATCGTCCGGCGCGTGACGGCCGTGCCGCGATCGAAGAGGAGCTCGCGGCCGCGGAGGATGCGGCGCTCCTCGCGGGACGCGGTCTGCGCCGTCAACGTGTGGACGAACGGGGAGTCCGGATGGGTCGAGGTGTAATAGCTCACGACCTCGTAGTCGATCTGCTCCTGCGGCTCGCGCGAGAAGGCGTAGAGATCCACCCAGGCCTCGTCGAGCCGGGACTGAAGAACCCAGAGCCCCGCGTCCTCTCCCTCCGGAACAACGCGGTAGCTCCACGGGCCCTGCCGGACCTCCTCCCCGGTGCCGAAGGGGATCGGCGACAGCGGCCCCTCGGCGCCGAAGCCGACGTCGGCCAGCCAGGTCGCGCCGCCGGCGTTCGCGAGAAGCAGCATGTGGTTGCGCGGCAAGAGGCGCCGCGCACCGGCCCGCACCCGGGCTGCCAGCCGCTGCACCGGAACCCCAGCCGTTCGAGGACGGCCGCGAACAGCAGGTTCTGCTCGAAACAGTAGCCGCCGCGCCCGCCGTGCACGAGCTTGGCTTCGAGGCTCGGGAGATCCAGGAGGATGGGCCGGCCGAGGAGGATGTCGAGGTTCTCGAACGGGATGTGGGTCGCGTGCGCCAGGTGGAGTGCCGCAAACAGGGCGGGGGTGGGCGAGAGATCGCCGGCATCGTGGCCGATGCGCGCGAGGTAGGCCTCGAGGTCGAGGCCGGCCGGGTCGCTCATCGTCATTTGCCCTTGGCGCAGAGGTCGAGCACCACTTCCACCCTCGGCGTCGGGCCGGAGCGCAGCATGGGAACCTCCTTGGGGTCCACGTTGAACTATCTCTACGGAGAATCTCGACGTTTGTTTGCCTTGGCGACGGCGAGAGCTGCACCGCGGGTACGTAGATGGCGAGCTGAACGCTTCGGTACCGTGACAGTGGCTTCACTACCGTAACGAACGCGAAAAGTGCACAACGGATGCGTACTTGGCTTGACGAAGGCCTCGTCTCGCTATTTACGGCTTCGTCTCCTTATTTACGGCGCTGTCTCGCTATTTTCGGCTTCGTCGCCTTGCGTACGGCTTCGCCGTGATCGGCAAGGCTTCCTTACCTTCCGCACGGCGAGACCTACGCCAGCTCCTCTTCGTCGTAGATCACAGCCTCGATCTGCCTTCGGAAACCGACGAGCTGGGAAGATAGGCCTCGGATCTCGGCTTTCCGGCTCTCGATCCAGGGCGCCACGCCCGCGGCCTGGAGATTGAGCCGGGCTGTATGTGCGGCGGCCTCGCCACTCGCAATCGCGGTGAGGACCGCGGTGGCCGCCTCCCCTCGGGCATTCCTATGCCCCTTTTCGTAAAGCTCGAGCCCGATCTCCGCGAGAGCGGCACACTGGCGCGCGATCTCGATCGGGACGTCGGTGGCCGCCATCAGGGCCTCCGGCGCACCGGCCTGTCCCAGGAGCTGCCAAAAACGATCGAAGGCGGCAGCATCCTCGTCCACGGCCTGCCCCAGCCGTCGAGACCGAGATCGGGCTTCTTCGAGAAGGACCGCGGCTCTCTCCCGGAAGGGAGCCTCGGCCTCCCTCTTCTTGCCCGCCTTGCCCGCATACCGCGCCGCGGCCTGGGCCAGGCTCCCGGCCACGGCGCCCACGAGAGCCGCGGCGCTCCCGGCCCCGGGAGTGAGCTTCCCGGCGGCGAAGAGCTCCAGGAGCTCCGCGGTGGGTAGATCGAGGAAGGAAAGAGGCTTGGAGATCTCCGTCATGAGCCCCTCACCGCCGCACCCCCGGCAACCCCACCCCTGGGGCCGGCCGCTCCCGCAGCACCTCCCGCCGGAACACGAAGAGCTCCGCCGGCCGGCCGCCCGTCTCGGCGTGCTGCTGGCCGGTGCCTTCGACCAGTCCGCCGGTCTCCACAAGACGGCGGAAGTTCTGCTTGTGCAGGCGGACGCCGGAGAGCGCCTCGACCACCCGCTGGAGCTGGAGCAGGGTGAAGGTCGGCGGCAGGAGCTCGAAGACGACCGGCCGGTACTTGAGCTTGCCGCGCAGCCGTCCGAGGGCCGTGGCGAGGATGCGCCGATGGTCGAAGGCCATGGGGCGGCCGGCGAGGAGAGCCTCGGCGATGGCCGACAGCGACTCGGCGCCGTCCAGGGCGGCGCGGTCGCGGGGGGCCTCGGGAACCAGGGCGGCCTCGTAGAGGAGCTCGTAGCGCTCGAGGACCCGTTCGCCGTCCCAACGGGCGCCGCCCAGACCGAAGGCGATGTCGGCGCGCTGGCGCCGCTCCCCCCGCAGGACCGGCTCGGACGGGTCCGGCGGCAGGGCGGCCCAGCGGGCGAGGGCGGGGGCGATCCGCTCGTCGATCACCGCCGGGCGACCCTCGCGCCAATCCTCCCAGGGGAAGAACTCGTACCAGCCCCGCCAGCGCGCCTGCTGCGAGCCCGAGACCTCGCGCTCGTGGACCAGGGCCAGATAGGCGACCGACACCACCCGCGGTCCGCCGTGGGCCTCGCGCGGATCGCGGTTGCGATCGCCGAAGGTGTAGAGCTGCTCGACGTATCCCACCTCCAGGCCGGTCTGCTCGCGCACCCAGCGCCGCAGGCCCCGGTCGAGGGTGCGGTCGGTCTCGGGATCGAGAGGGCCGAAGGGGAGCGCCTCCTCCGCTCCGGAGCCCGTGCGCCGCATCACCGTCAAGATGCGCGGCACCTCCTCGGTGACCGCTACGATGACGGCATTGAGGCCGATCGAGACCTTCATCGGCCTCCCCTCACCCCTTGATCACCCCGATCGGCTTCAACCGCGCCACCTTCTTCGACAGCCCTGCCTTGGCCACCACGTCGACCACCTCCGCCACGTCCTTGTAGGCCTCCGGCATCTCCTCGGCGACGGTCGCCATGCCGGCCGCCATCACCGTCACCCCGCGGTCCTCCATCTCCCGCATGAGCGAACGGCCGCGGGAGGCCTTCTTCGCCTGGGTGCGGCTCATCTTCCGGCCGGCGCCGTGGCAGGTCGAGCCGAAGGTGTCCGCGTAGGCGCGCTCGGTGCCGGCTAAAACGTAGGAGTAGCGCCCCATGTCGCCGGGGATCATCACCGGCTGCCCCACCGCCCGGTAGCGCTCCGGCACCTGCGGGTGCCCCGGCGGGTACGAGCGGGTCGCCCCCTTCCGATGGACGCAGGCGCGCACCTTCTTGCCATCCCTCTCAAAAGTCTCGAACTTGGCGATGTTGTGGCAGACGTCGTAGACCGTGTCCATCCCCAGCCGGTCGACCGGCATCCCCAAGGCCTCCGCGAAGCTCTCCCGCGCCCAGTGGCTCATCACCTGGCGATTGGCGAAGGCGAAGTTGGCGGCGGCGGCCATCGCCCCGAGGTAGCGTTTCCCCTCCGGCGAACGGATCGGCGCGCAGGCGAGTTGGCGGTCGGGCAGCTCGAAGCCGTAGCGCGCGGCGACCGCCACCATCGTCTTGACGTGATCGGTGCAGACCTGGTGACCCAGGCCCCGTGAACCGCTGTGGATCATCACCGTCACCTGGCCCGGGAAGAGGCCGAAGGCGTGGGCCGCCGCATCGTCGTAGATCTCGGAGACGACCTGGATCTCGGCGAAGTGGTTGCCCGAGCCCAGGCTCCCGAGCTGCCCCGCCCCGCGCTCGAAGGCGCGGCCGGTCACCTGGTCGACGTCGGCCCCGGCGATCACCCCGCCCTCCTCGATCGTCTCTAAGTCCCGCGCCACCCCGAGCCCGCGCTCGACCGCCCAGCGCGCCCCCTTGGTGAGCACCCCTTCCAGGTCCTTCTTCCCCAGCTTCAGGTCGCGGCGGCCGGTGCCGACCCCGGTCGGCACGTTCTTGTAGAGCGCCGAGACCACCTCGTGGATGCGCGGCTGGACCTCCTCGGCGGAGAGCCCCGAGCGCAGGAGGCGGACCCCGCAGTTGATGTCGTAGCCCACCCCGCCGGGCGAGACCACCCCCTCCTCGGCGTCCATCGCCGCCACCCCGCCGATGGGGAAGCCGTAGCCCCAGTGGATGTCGGGCATGGCGAGCGAGGCGCCGAGGATGCCCGGAAGATGAGCGACGTTCGCCACCTGCTCGAGGCTCGCGTCCTCCCGCAGGTCCTCCATCAGCGCCGCGCTCGCGTAGACGATGCCGTCCACCCGCATGCCGCCCTGCCGGGGGATGCGCCACTTCATCTCGTCGATCTGCTCGATCTTGACCATATTCCCACCTCCCCTTCCACCTGGCTGCACGCCCCGTACCGGAATGGACCGGCGACGCTAGATATCGAAGACGATCCGCGCCCGCCAGCCCCCGCCGGCGTCTCCCACGGGGCCGACCTCCAGGCCGTGGTAGGTCACGGCTTTCAAGAGCACCTTGATGGGATGACGGGCGTCGTCCCGCGGCTCCCCCCAGGCGATGGCCCGGAGCCGCACCCCGCCCTCGTCGCCCCCATCGTCCTCGATCGTCGTCTCGGCCCGCCGGAAGAGGAGTCCCTCGACCTCGAAGAGATACAGCAGCTCGGTCAGCCAGTCGACTAAGAGGAGCGGGACCTCGGGAGATTCGAGCTCGATGCGGCGCGCAAGGAGCGCCTCGACCCGGTCGACGTCGACCATCGTGTCGGTGAAGGCGGGGACCGCCTCGGCGAAAAGCTCGTCCCGGGAGGCCGCCGTAATTTCGACGGAGAGGTCGGCGGTGTGGTCGAGGGAGCGGAAGCTCATGCGGCGAGCACCATCTCGCGGCCGAAGACCGCTCCAAAGTGGGCCGCCGCCCGCGCCGCCACTTCGCCGAGGACCGGAGCGCGGCCGGTCTCCGCCGCGATCGAGGTCATCCGCGCCTGGGTAAGGCCGCAGGGGATGATGCCGGCGAAGAGCCCGAGATCGGTCGTCACGTTCAAGGCGAAGCCGTGAGTGGTGATCCAGCGCGAGAGGTGGACGCCGATCGAGGCGATCTTGGCCCCCCCGGTCCAGATCCCCACGTACTCCTGCCCCTCCCGGCGCTCGGCCGGCACCCCATAGTCGGCCAAGGTGCGGATCAGCACCTCCTGGAGGTCGTTCACATAGCGCCGGATGTCCCGCCGGTCGGGCGAGAGGTTGATCACGGGGTAGCCCACGAGCTGCCCCGGCCCGTGGTAGGTGACCTGGCCGCCGCGGTCGCATTCAACCACCTCGAAGCCGTGCGCGGCGAGCCAGTCGGGGCTCGCCAGGACGTCCGCGGCGGTGGCGTTCCGCCCCAGGGTGTAGACGTTTGGGTGTTCGAGGAGGAAGAGGCGCTCCGCGCCTTCGCCACGCTTGACCCCCTCGCGGGCGGCGTGCTGCAGGGCCTCGCCGTCGGCGTAGGGAACGCGGCCGAGGAAGGACCAGCGGGTAGGGCGGTGGGCGGCCATCGCCGCATTTTACGCGAGGCCTGCCCGGCCGGGCCGGTGATAGGATCGCCCGCCATGCCCGGCCGGTCCGCGCTCCGCCTCCTCCCGCTCGCCCTCGCCCTCATCCTGGGCTTGTCCTCAGCACGTGCGGCCGAGCCGCCGCCAGCCTCCCCGACTGCCGACCCCGCCGCCTTCGCCCGCCTCCTCGACGTCCTCTATGGCGAGGCGGACGAGCCCGCGCCGGCGAAGCCGGTCCGCCTGACCGGCGCCGCCGCCAGGGCCGAGCCGCTCTTCGCCCAGGCCGCGGCGCGCCAGCAGGCCGGGGACGCCGCGGGGACCAAGGAGACCCTCCACCAGATCCTCGCCCTGCCCCACCTCGATTCGCGGCGAGCCCTGCATGCCTGGAAGGAATTGCGCGATCTCGGCGAGGCCCCGGAAGCCGCCGCCGCGGGGCAGGTACTGGGTGTGGTCGTCGAGCTCGACTACGACGTGGAAGGGGAGCACGCCACCCTCGCCGTGGCCGGCTATGCCGAGGGGGACCCGGTGCTCGCGGCGAGCAGCGGCTACTCCCTCCTCGGGGCACGGCTGCGGTCGCGCACGGTCTCCTCCGGCCGTCACCTGGTCACCGTGGCGCAGCCGTTCCTCGCCGACCTCCCCTTGGAGGAGGGACGGCACCTGCCGGGCAGCGGTCAGATCCGCTTCGCCCTCCTCACCCCGGCTGGAGTCCACGCCCGGGAGGCCGCCCGGCACGACCTCGAGTCCGACCCCACCGGCCTGCACCCCCTCTACGTCGCCGCCCAGCAGCTCCTGGTCGCCCTGCGCCTGGAATCCGAGCGGTTGGAAGACGCGCGAAAGCCGTAGTTCCGGGCGGGTGGTAAGATGCTCTTCGGAGAGGGAATTCGATGACTCGACGCCTCAACCAAGCGTTCGCCGAAGCCGCACAGCTTCCAGAGCCGGAGCAGGATGCCTTGGCGGACTGGCTGCTCGCGGAGCTGGAGTCCGAGCGGCGCTGGGACGAGGCTTTCTCGAAGTCGACGGACGCCCTGGACCGCCTGGCGGAAGAAGCACTAGCGGAGCACCGCGCGGGCCGAACGCAGGATCTCGACCCCGAAAATCTTTGAAGTCCAGCACGTCTCGGCGCTTTCGCGAGGCGCTCCGGAGACTTCCTCCGCAGATTCGAACGCAGGCCCAAGAGGCCTATCGGCTTTTCCAAGCCAACCCCCACCATCCCGGCCTACGGTTCAAGAGGTTGCTCACCTCCCGCCCTGTCTACTCGGTCCGGATCAGCCGCGAGTACCGGGCCCTCGGCCTGCGGGAAGGGGATGAAATCGTCTGGTTCTGGATCGGTCCGCACGCCGAATACGACAAGATCGTCTCTCGTCTCCGAGCGCACCGCTCGAGAGCTTTGCTAGCGTGACTCGAAAGACGGATCGTGGCCAAGCCGAATTCTCTCCCGCACCTCTTCCAGGGAGTGGCCACCTCCTCCGGCCAGCTCCTGCTCGGCCTCGACCAGCCGTCCTACCAACTCCGTGTCCGACAGGATCTCCAGAGTCTCGACGAGCCCCTCGAAGTCCTCCGCGGAGAGGAGCATGTCTTCGGTCTGGCGCAAGGCTTACATCGATTTTTGAAGATAGGAGAGACGGGCAAGGGCGCTTTGCCCTCGCCCGCCTCCGAGGGAAGCTCAGCGGGTCGCCGTCGCGCGGGTGTCGGTG
>JAXDLD010000354.1:0-3921 GCA_034666805.1 Acidobacteriota bacterium | reverse complement strand
ACCTCTCCTTCGGCGAGCTGGCCGACCGGTCCGCCGGCCTGGCCGGCCAGCTGCGCCGCCACGGGGTGGGCCCGGAGGTGCTGGTGGGGGTCTTCCTCGAACGCTCGCTCGAGCTCGTCGCGGCGCTCCTCGGCGTCCTCGCGGCCGGCGGCGGCTACGTGCCGATCGATCCCTCCTACCCGGAGGAGCGCATCGATTTCATGCTCGCCGATTCCCGCGTTCCGGCGTTGGTCGCGCGCCGCGCTCTCGCCGCGCGCTGGGGCGGCCGCGCGACCGCGGTGCTCGCGGTCGAGGACGCCGCCACCTGGCGGCGGCCAGAAACGGCGGTCCCCCCGCTCCCGGCGCTCCCGGATCACCTCGCCTACGCCATCTACACCTCGGGCTCGACGGGACAGCCGAAGGCGGGGGCCAACGCCAACCGGGGGGTCGTCAACCGGCTGCTCTGGATGACCGGGGAGCACGGCCTGACGGAAGCCGACCGGTTTTTCCAGAAGACGCCGTTCTCGTTCGACGTCTCGGTCTGGGAGCTCTTCTGTCCGCTGGCGATCGGGGCGACCCTCGTGGTGGCCGCGCCGGGTGGCCACCAGGACCCGGCCTACATCGCGCGCCGGGCCGCCGAGGAGGGGATCACGATCCTCCATTTCGCCCCCTCGATGCTCGCCGCCTTCCTCGGGGAGTGGGAACCGCGGGCGACCCCCGCCCTCAAATGGGTGGTGGCGAGCGGCGAGGCGCTGCCTCTCGACCAGGTGAAGCGTTTCCATGCCGGCGTGGCGGAGCTTTCCGCCCCACCCGTGCTCTACAACCTCTACGGTCCGACCGAGGCGGCGATCGACGTCTCGGCCTGGGCCTGCCGGCCCGGGAACGACGCCGGCTGGACCGTCCCCATCGGCCGCCCGATCGCCAACGCCCGGCTCCACGTGCTCGACCGGACGTTCCGGCCGCTGCCGATCGGGGTTCCCGGCGAGCTCTACATCGGCGGGCTTCCGGTGGCGCGGGGCTATCTCGGCCGGCCGGAGCTGACGGCGGAACGGTTCGTCCCCGATCCCCTGCCGCGGGAGGCCGGCGGGGCGCGTCTCTATCGCACGGGCGACCTCGCGCGTCACCTGCCCGGCGGCGCCATCGACTTCCTCGGCCGTCTCGACCACCAGGTCAAGGTCCGCGGCCTGCGCATCGAGCTGGGGGAGATCGAAGCGGCGCTCGCCCAACACCCGGCGGTGCGGGAGGCGGTGGTCGTCGCCCACCACGACCGCCCGGGCGAACCGCGGCTCGCGGCCTACTTCGTGCCGGGCGGCGAGGCGGTGCCGACGGTGATCGAGCTGCGGGACCACCTCAAGAAGAAGCTGCCCGAGTACATGGTTCCCGCTCTCTTCATCGCCCTCGCGGCCCTGCCTCTCTCTCCCTCCGGAAAGGTGGACCGCCGGTCCCTGCCCGCCCCCGAACATGGGCGGCCGGAGATCGGCACGGAATTCGCCGCTCCGCGCACCTCTACGGAAGAAAGACTGGCGACACTGTGGCGAGAGGTCCTGGGGATCGAGCGGGTGGGGGTGCACGACAACTTCTTCGCTCTCGGCGGAGACTCGATCCTCAGCATCCGGATCGTCGCGCGCGGACGTGACGACGGGCTCGCCCTCCGGCCGCGGCATCTCTTCCTCCATCAGACCGTGGCGGAGCTGGCCGCGGCCCTGGAGGAGGAGGGCGCCGCGGTCGTGGCGGCCGAGGACCTCCCCCTGGTCTCCCTGCCCGACCTCGTCGAATGGGACCTGGGCGGAGCCTTGGACGAGCTCGAGTTCGAGGAGCGGACTTGAAATGAGTCAGCGCGAGCGGATCGAAGACTCCTACCCCCTGACTCCCCTGCAGGAGGGGATGCTGTTCGAGAGCCTGGCGGCTCCCGAGGCCGACGGCTATGTCTCGCAGCTCTCCTGCCGGCTGGGCGGAGCCCTCGACGCCGCTGCCTTCAAGCGCGCCTGGCAGGCGGTGGTGGACCGCCACCCGGCCCTGCGCACGGCTTTCGTCTGGCAGAACGTCGAGCGTCCGCTCCAGATCGTCGGCAAGAGCGTCGGCGTCCCGTTCGAGGTCCGCGACCTCGCCGGCCTGCCGGCCGAGCGTCAGGCGATCGAGCTCGCCGGTCTCGCCGCCGCCGAGCGAGAGCGCGGCTTCAGGCTGACCCGGGCCCCCCTCCTGCGCCTGCTCCTCGCCCGCCTGGACGACCGCGAGCACCACCTGATCTGGACCCAGCACCATCTCATCCTCGACGGCTGGTCGCTCGGAGTGGTCCTCTCCGAGGTCTTCGAGGTGTATGCCGGAGGGGTGGCGGACCGGCCGCCCCACCTGGCGCCCGTAAGGCGTTTCCGCGACTACGTCGCCTGGCTCGCGAGCCGCGACCTGGCCGCGGCCGAGGCCTTCTGGCGCCGGCGGTTGGCCGGCCTTCCGGCGCCGGCGCCGGTCGCCATCGGGCGGATCGAGGGTCCGCCGGAGACTCCCCACGGTGCCGTCGAGGAGCGCCTGAGCGCCGAGGAGACCGCGCGGCTGGAGGCCTTCGTCCGCGCTCACCGCCTGACCCTGGGGACCCTCGCCGCCGGCGCCTGGGCGCAGCTCCTGGCGCGCTACACCGGCCGCGGCGAGGTGGTCTTCGGGAGCGTCGTCTCCGGCCGGCCCGCCGAGCTCACGGGGGTCGAGTCGATCGTCGGCCTGTTCATCAACACCCTGCCGGCCCGCGTGCGGGTCGCGGCCGAGGCGCGCGCGCTCCCCTGGCTCGCGGCTCTCCAGGAAGACCTGGTCGAGCTCCGGCAGTTCGAGCACAGCCCTCTCCACCGGGTCCAGAAGTGGAGCGGCCTGCCCGCCGGTCAGCCCCTGTTCGACAGCAGTCTCGCTTTCCAGAACCTCGGCCTCGATCGCGCGGCGGCGGCGGCGCCGCCGGGGATCGAGATCGGCGCGGTCGTCGCCGAGGACCGGCCGCCCCACGCTCTCTCGGCGGTGGTGACCCCCGGCCGGCAGCTCACCCTGCGGGTCGGCTACGACCGGGCTCGCTTCACCCCCGCCTCCCTGGAGCGCCTGAACGGGCACTTCCGCCCTCTGCTCGCCGGTCTCGTCGCCCAGGGCGACCGGCCGCTCGGCGACCTGCCGCTCCTCGCGCCGGAGGAGGAGGCGCAGCTCCTCGGCTTCCGGAAGGGCCCGCGCGCCGAGTTCCCGAGCGCCTTCACCCTGCACCGGCTGTTCGAACGGCAGGCCGCCGCGACCCCCGACGCCATCGCCGTACGGAGCGGCGAGCGGCGCCTCGACTTCCGCGAGCTCGACCGCCGCGCCGACCGCCTGGCCCGCCGCCTGCGGGCCGGCGGGGTGGGACCGGAGGTGCGGGTCGGCCTCTGCGTCGAGCGGACGCTGCCCATGGTCGTCGGCATCCTGGCCGTGCTCAAGGCGGGTGGCGCCTTCGTGCCGCTCGATCCCGGTTACCCGCGCGAGCGCCTGGACTTCCTGCTCGCCGATTCGGGCGCCGCCGTCCTCGTCACGGAGGCGCGCTGGCGCGGCCGGCTGCCGGCCTTCCCCGGCACCGTCTTCGATCTGGACCGTGAAGGCGAGGCGGCCGATCCGGCCCTGCCGGAGGCGGGGTGTCTGCCCGAAGTGCCGCCCGAGAGCGCCGCCTACGTGATCTACAGCTCCGGTTCGACGGGCCGGCCGAAAGGGGTGGTGGTCCCGCATCGGGCGGTCGTCAACTATGCCCTGGAGATGGTGCGGCAGCTCGCGCTGACCCCGGCCGACCGGGTGCTCCAGTTCGCCGCCCTGGGCTTCGACGTCGTCGTCGAGGAGCTCTTCCCGGCCTGGCTCGCCGGGGCCGCCGTCGTCCTCCACGGGCGCGACCTGCTGCTCGCGATGGGGGAGCTCGAGGAGGTACTCGTCGAGCAGGGGGTCACCGGGCTCGAGCTT
>JAXDLD010000353.1:0-3019 GCA_034666805.1 Acidobacteriota bacterium | reverse complement strand
TCCCGCTCGCCCTTCTGTTCTGGGGCACCGCTCTGGCCGGCCTCGCCCTCCTCTTCCGCCGCGACCGCCCGCTGGCCCTCTACACCCTCGTCCTCGTGGCCGGGAACCTCGCCGGCCTGCTTCTCCTCTCCCCGGAGGGGATCGAGCTCCCCCTGGTCTTCAACCGCTACCTGCTCCTCGCGCTGCCGGCCGTGCTGCTCTGGGTGGCGGTCGCCCTCCGCCCGGCCCTGGCCGTTGCCTTCCTCGCTCTCCTCACCCTGACCGGCCCCTTCGCGGATCCCGGCTTGCGCCGCAGCCCCTTCGTCCACAACGACATATACATGGAGTACTGCACCCCCCGCGGCCGGCTCGCCGCGGGCGAAGTGCCCGACTTCTACCGCCAGCCACCTGGGGCCGGCCCCCTCCTCGAGTATCCCTGGATGCCTCTCTGGCGGCTCAACCGCGCCCTCGGCGTCTACCAGGAGCTCTCCGGCCAGGACTTGGTCGTGGCCTCGCACCGCCCGGCGCTCTGGGACGAGCGACTGGCCTTCCGCAACATGGTCCCGGGGGACCCCGAGAGCTTCCTGGCCAGCCGGGCCCGGTACCTCGTCGTCCACCGCGACCTCGCCCGGGAGGAGATCCGCGTCCCCCACACCGCCCACCGGCCCCACGACGACCTGGCGGAGCGGCTGGAGGGCGAGCTCACCGGGGAGGCGAAGGTCATGTCCCGCCGCTTGAAGCGGCAGTGGGGTCCCCCCGACTATGCCGACGAATGGGTCCAGGTCTGGGATCTCGCCGCCATCCGCGCCCGATGAACCCGGAGAGCCCGCCGATCAGGTGCGCCAGGGGGACCGGCACGAAGCCTGAGGCGACGGCGAAAAGCGCCCGGCCGGTCGCGGCCTCGTAACCGCACTTGGCGAGGAAGGCTGCGAGTGCCAGGAGCCCGATCCACGCCCAGCCTCTGCGGCACGCCGCCAGGTCGTCCCGGAGGACCGTGACGGCGAGGAGCACGAAGAGGGCGGAGTCGATCCCGGAGAGGCCCCTATAGGTGGCCAGCCTGGGCAGGACCACCCAGAGAACGGCCGGGATGGCGACGGCGGCGAGCCCCACCGCTCCGAGCATCCGCTTTCGACCGCAGCCGGGCGCGAGCTCGCAGGCGACGGCGAGGCCGGTGAAGGCCGCCAGGTCCCAGAGCAGATGGTCGAGCGACCAGTGGGTCCAGTGCCCGGTCACCAGGCGCCAGACCTCGCCGGCCGTGATCGCCCGCCGGTCGAATTGGCAGCGGGAAGCGAGCCGCGGCAGGAGCTGGAAGCAGAACGCCGGCAGAGCGAGGAGAAGGGAGGCGCCGGGGAAGCGCCTCCCTGTTGGATGACTCCTCAACGGCGTTGCCGCCGGGATCGGGCGAGCCCCCATCCCGCCAACATCACGGCGAGCCCAGCCGTCAGGGGATCGAGAGCGCCGCCGCCGCCCATGTCCACGTCATGGCGGGTGCTGCGGGTCGGCGCCGCCGCCGGAATGCCGGTCAAGCGTTGCGCCGCGAGCGGAGCGGCGGGGGCCGCCTCCGGCTTCGGCTCGACCGGCCCGAGGCCGTCCGCGGCCTTGGCGCGCAGTCGTTCCAACTCTGCCTGCACGGTCCCCTGGCCGCGGCGGTCGCGCTCGATGCGAGCAGCGTTCTTGCGCTCGATCTGCCAGCGCTTGTACTCGGCGTCGTTCTCCAGCACGAGAAAGGAGGTGTACTCGCTGACGATCGAGTAGCCCTCGCCGAGGCGCACGACGTCGGCGATCACCGCGTTGCGATCGCCCGCGCGGTCGGCCTCCTTGAGGAGGTTCTGCACCCGGTGCCAAGCCCACATGCGCTCGATCTCCGGGTTCTCGGCCTTCTCCGGGATCTCTGCCTGCACCGTACGGTCGAGGTGCTCGCCGCCGACGTCCGCCTGGATGCGTACCGCGACCGGCCCGGCCTTCCGGTAGCGGCCGTAGAGGCGCACCGGCATCCCGTAGTAGAGGCCCGACAGCTTCCGCGGCTCCAGGTCGTAGGCGTCGGCGCCGTCCAAGGTGATCTTCAAGTTGCTCGCCGCCGGCCGCAGGAGCTTGCGGCGGAAGGCCTGGGCCTGGCGCGCGAAGTTGTCCTCGCGCGAGACGAAGGCGGCAAGCCCTCCGGAGTCTTCGGCGAGCTGCTCCAGGAGCGGCCGGTTGATCTCGTTGCCGACGCCGATCGCGAACGCCCGGGTGCCGGCCGGGCGCTCGGCGATGAGTTGGAGAAGCGTCCGCCGTTCCGACGGCTCGGTGAGGCCGTCCGAGAGGACGACGACGTTGAGCGGCCGGTCGGGGCTCTTGTACTTGTAGGCAGCGCGGAGGGCCGGCTCCAGGAAGGTGCCGCCTCGGGCCTCCTGCGATTGGAGGAAGGTCACGGCCGCTTTTTTGCTCTCGGCGTCGGCCCCTTTGAGCTCACGGAAGAGCGCGCGGGGGGCGACGTTGAAGGTCATCACCTCGAACCGGTCGCCCTCGCCCAAGGCGTCGACGAAGGCGTCGAGCGAGCCGCGCGCCAGGGCGAGCTTCCCCGACTCGTTCATGCTCCCCGAGACGTCGAGGACGAAGACGTAGTCCATCCCCGCTTCCTTCTTCGCCAGCTCCTCGCCCGCGGTCAACGTGAGGAGGAAGTAGCCGTCCTCGCCCTTGCCGCGAGAGGCGAGGAGGTCGATGCCGGTGTGCGGGCGCGCCGTGTGGAAGGCGAGGACCACGTCGCGGTTCAAGTCGCCGGCCGTGGTTTCGAGGCTCGCCTGCCAGTGTCCATCGTCGTGGCGGGCGAAGGCGAAGTCCTTGCCGTGGCTCGGGCTCTCCATGGCGGTGATCGGAACCTCGGAGCGGACCTCCAGGTTGAGGCCGAATTTGCCCCGGGTGCGGGAGTCGCGCCCCTCGTGGGTAACCGTGGCGAGCGGGTAGACGTAGGTCGCCCAGTCGTGATCGAAGTCGAGCTCCTGGTAGTAGGTGATCTCGACCCGCTGCTCGGCCCGCGGTCCGATGGGGAAGACCCGCATCT
>JAXDLD010000352.1:0-6213 GCA_034666805.1 Acidobacteriota bacterium | reverse complement strand
GGCGACCTTCTGCTCGGCGGTGGCGATAGCGTCGGCGCCGGCGATGAAGCGGCGCGGCGGCTGCTCTTCGCTCGCGATCGTGACCAGCGCCTGGGCGAGCTTCGCCGGGTCGCCGCCCTGCCGGCCGTTCTGGGCCGTCCACCACTCTTGCTGCGCCGCTGTGCGCTCCGCGTAGTCCGCGAGGGACGGCAGAGCGTAGGCCGTCGACTCCTCTGTGAGGAGCTCCGTGCGGAAGAACCCCGGGTTGACGATGGTGGTGGTAATGCCGAACGGCGCGACCTCGGGCTGCAGCGACTCCATCCAGCCCTCCAGACCGAACTTCGAGGCGGCATAGGCGGAACAGAACTCAAAGCCGACGAGGCCCGCGCTCGACGAGATGGAGATGATGTGTCCCGAGCGCTGCTTGCGCAAGACCGGCAGGACGGCGCGGGTGACGTTCATCGGGCCGATGAGGCTCGTCGTCAACTGTCGCTCGACCTGCTCCGGCGTCAGCTCCTCGAAGTAGCCCGCATAAAAGTTGGCGGCGTTGTTCACCAGCACGTCGATACGGCCGAACCGGTCGACAGCGGCCGCTGCCGCCGCCTCGGCATCGGCGCGGCTGGTGATGTCCAACTTGACGACCAGCAGGTCGGCCGACTCCCCCACGGCCTTGGCGACGGCGTCCGTGTTCCGGCCAGTCGCCACGACCGCGTGGCCGGCGGCCAAGGCGGCCTTGGCGAAATCGATGCCCATACCGCGGCTGGCTCCAGTGATCAACCAGACTTTGCTCATATTGCTTCCTCCGCTCAGCGGTTGATCATTCGCTGCGCGTTCTCGGAGTACCGAGCCCCTTGCACCGTGATCTGGGAGGCGGCGCTCTCGATGTCGCGGAGATCGCCTTCGGTGAGCTCGACTGAGGCCGCCGCGACGTTCTCCTCCAAGCGATGCCGCTTCGTGGTGCCGGGGATCGGCACGATCCAGGGCTTCTGGGCCAGGAGCCAGGCGAGCGCGATCTGGGCGGGCGTCGCTTTCTTGCGCTCCGCGATGCTCCCCAGCAGATCGACCAGCGCCTGGTTCGCCTTCCGGGCCTCCGGCGTGAAGCGGGGGACGGTGTTGCGGAAGTCGGTGCTGTCGAAGGTGGTGTTCTCGTCGATCTTGCCGGTGAGGAAGCCTCTGCCCAGCGGGCTGAAGGGAACGAAGCCGATCCCGAGCTCCTCCAGGGTCTTAAGGATCTCCGCTTCGGGTTCTCTCCACCAGAGCGAGTACTCGCTCTGAAGGGCCGTGACGGGCTGGACTTTGTGCGCGCGGCGGATCGTCTGCACGCCGGCCTCCGAAAGGCCGAAGTGCCGGACCTTGCCCTCCTCGATCAACTCCTTCACCGCCCCCGCCACGTCTTCGATCGGCACGTTGGGGTCGACCCGGTGCTGATAGAAGAGGTCGATGGCGTCGATGTTGAGCCGCTTTAGCGACGCTTCCGCGACCTCCTTGACGTGCTCGGGCCGGCTGTCCAGGCCAGCCTGCTTCCCGTTGGGGTCGAAGTGGAACCCAAACTTGGTGGCGATCACCACCTGCTCGCGGATGGGGGAGAGCGCCTTGCCCACCAGCTCCTCGTTGGTGAACGGACCATAGGCCTCGGCGGTGTCGAAGAAGGTGACGCCGAAGTCGACGGCGGACCGGATCAAGGAGATCATTTCCTGCTCGTCCGCGGCGGGACCGTAACCGAAGCTCATCCCCATGCAGCCGAGCCCGATGCCCGAGACTTCGAGGCCGCTGTTTCCAAGTGTCCGTTTCTGCATGTCTTTATCCTTTCAGGTTGCCTCTCGGCAGGGAGGCTCCACATGCAAGATTCACGCTAAAGCAAGGGGCTCTGAGGCGCCCTGGGCTTGCCTCGCACCGCAACTCTGTAACACCGATCCCCCCAGAACCCCCTTGACATTCTGAACGTCGCGCCGTAACTTAACGACGTTAAGTAAAGGAGCGGCGTTCATGGGCACCAAGGAGAGACGCGAACGGGAACGAGCGGAGGTCCGGGAGAAGATCCTCGAGGCGGCGCGGGAACTCTTCGTCTCCGAGGGGTACGAGGCGGTCACTATGCGGAAGATCGCCGACCGCATCGAGTACTCCCCCACCGCCATCTATCTCCACTTCAAGGACAAGGAGTCAGTGCTGCGCGAGCTTTGCGATGCCGACTTCATCGCCCTGGCCAAGAAGTTCGCCCGGATCGGCCGCATCGCCGACCCCATCCTCCGGCTCAAGAAGGCCGCTCACGCCTACACCGATTTCGGGTTGGAGAACCCCAACCACTACCGGCTCATGTTCATGACCCCGCACCCGCCCATCGACAAGGAGGAGAGCGCGGTCGAGAAGGGCAACCCCGAGGAGGACGCCTATGCGTTCCTCAAAGCCACGGTCGAGGAGGCGCTCGCCGCCGGCCGCCTCCGGCCGGGGCTCGACGACGCCGACCTCCTCGCCCAGACCCTCTGGGCCGGCCTCCACGGCGTCGTGGCGCTCCAGATCGCCAAGGCGAACGACCCCTGGTGTGACTGGCGCTCGACGACCGCCCGCTCGGGACTCATGACCGACGTGCTCGTCCGCGGCATCGTCCGCGGAGAGGAGTGATCCATGGTCGACCTCGCTCGCAAGAACCTGCTCTACGACAAGCTGCGCTTCCTCATCACCGTCTCGGGTGTGGCCTTCGCCGTCACCCTGGTCTTCGTCCAGGTCGGCCTCTTCTTAGGCCTCATGGACAACGCCTCGATCACCATCGAGCACCTGGACGCCGACCTCTGGGTGACGTCCAGGAACACCGCCAACGTCGACTTCGCCCAGACCTTCCCCGAGACCTACGTCCAGCGCCTGCGCTCGGTGCCCGGGGTGGAGCGGGCGGACAACCTGATCGTCTGGTTCATGAACGTCGCCCTCCCCACCGGCGCCCGCGAGGGGACCCTGGTCTACGCCCTGTCGGACTTCCGGCGCTGGAAGATGCCGTGGAACGTGACCGAGGGAAACCTGGACGACCTGAAGCGCGGCAAGTACCTCTTCCTCGACAGCTCGGCCACCAAGCGCTACGGCGCCTTCGCGCCCGGCGACTACCGGGAGGTGCTCGGGCACCGGATGAAGATCATCGGCCGGACCCGGGACGCGCTCTCCTTCAGCACCACCCCGATCTCCTTCGTCGATTTCCGGCGGGCCCAGGAGCTTTCGCCCCAGGAGCTCACCGGCAACACCACCTACATCCTCTTGAAGCTCGCGCCCGGTGCGGACCGCGCCGCGGTGCTCGCCGAGGTCCGCCGCCGGGTGCCGCACAACGACGTCTGGACACGCGAGGAGTGGGCCAGCCGCTCCCGCCACTACTGGGTGGAGAGCACCGGCCTGGGTCTCAACATGATCATGACCGTCTTCCTGGGCTGCCTCGTGGGCTTGGTCGTCGTCGCCCAGACCCTCTACACCTCGACCATGGAGCACATCACGGAGTTCGGCACGGTCAAGGCGATCGGCGGCAGCAACCGGGACATCTACAAGATCCTCGCCGAGCAGGCGACGATCTCGGCCGTCGTCGGCTTCCTCCTCGGCAGTCTCCAGGCGTTCCTCCTGCGGCCGGTGATGGCGAAGATCGATTTAAAGCTCATCATCCCGCCCAGCTTCGCCGCCGTCGTCTTCGCCGGCACCCTGGTCCTCTGCCTCGCCGCCGCCATGATCTCGTTCCGCAAGGTGGCCGGGATCGACCCCGCGCTCGTCTTTCGTGGGTAAAGCGAGAGGTTAGGAATCCATGAACGTGCTCGAAGCCTCCGACGTCACCAAGTCCTTCCGCGAGGGGCGCGGCGAGGAGGTCCGGGTCCTCTCCGGCGCCTCGCTGGCGCTCGCCCGCGGCGAGGTCGTCGCCCTGGAGGGTCCCTCCGGTTCGGGGAAGACGACCTTCCTCTCGATCCTTGGCTGCATCTTGACCCCCAGTTCCGGGCGGCTGGTGATCGACGGCGAGGAAGTCGATCCGCGTCGCCCCGAGCGCCTGCCCACCGTGCGGCGGCTAAAGATCGGCTTCGTCTTCCAGCAGTTCAACCTTTTCCCCGCCCTCTCGGCGGTCGAGAACGTCGAATACGCCTTGAACGTCAAGGGCGTGCGGGGCCGCGCCGCGCGGCAGGAGGCGGAGCGGGTGATCGCGGCGGTGGGGCTCTCCGACCGCCAGGGTTTTCTCCCCCGCGACCTCTCCGGCGGCCAGAAGCAGCGGGTCGCCATCGCCCGGGCGCTCGCCGGCGGGCCGCCCATCGTCCTCGCCGACGAGCCCACCGCCAACCTGGATGCCCAGGTCGGCCAGCAGGTGCTGGAGATGTTCCAGGAGCTCGCCAAGCGGGAGAACCGCGGCCTGCTCATCGTCACCCACGACCCCAAGGTCCGCACCATCGCCGATCGCGTGGTGCGCATCGCAGACGGCCGCATCGCGGCCTAGAGGTGCCCGTCGTCATGGAAAGCGCAAGCGGCTGGATCCGGAAGTCGATCGTCCCCCTCCTCGGGCTCACCCTCACCGTGGCCCTCGTGGGACAGGTGAGATCTCTGAAGATGCGGTCTACTGCTACGACCGGAAGCGCGAGCCCGCACGCCAGCGCGCCGATGGGAGCGGCAATGCCCGCCCCCGGCGCCGGCCGGGTGACGGCCGAGGGTCGGCTCGTCACCTACCCGGGGGCCCAGGTGGTGGTGGCGACCGACGTCGCCGGCACCCTCTCCCGGCTGCTCGTAAAGGAGCGGGATCACGTGCGGAAGGGGCAGCTCCTGGCCGAGCTCAGGGCCGACGACGTCCGGGCCGAGATCGCCGAGCAGCAGGCGAGGGTCTCCGAGGCCGAGGCCGACATCCGCTTCGCCGATTCCGACGTCGACCGCGCCGACCGCCTGCTGGCGGCGAAGGTCGGGACCCAGGCGACCGCGGACCGGAGCCGCAGCAACCGCGACGCCGCCCACGCCCGGCGGGAGACCGCGCTCGCCGCCGTCCGCCGGCTGCAGGCGGTGCTCGCCAAGAGCCGGTTGACGGCGCCGATCGAGGGCGTCGTGCTGGAGCGGAACGTCCACTCGGGCGAGCACCTGGAGGCGGGAGCGCAGCTCGTCACTCTGGCGGATTTGCGGAGGACGCGGATCGAGGCCGAGGTGGACGAGTTCGACGCCGGCCGGGTCGCCCTGGGCGCGCCGGTCGAGGTGACGGCGGAGGGGTACGACGGCCGCTCCTGGCGGGGCAGGGTCGAGGAGATCCCGGACGCCGTCGTCAACCGGCGCCTGAAGCCGCAGGACCCGGGGCGCCCCTCGGACACCCGGGTGCTCCTGGTGAAGATCGCCCTCTCGGAGTCGAGCCCCTTGAAGCTTGGCCAGCGGGTGGAGGTCGAGATCGGCCGGCGGTAAGCGGCGCACGCCGGGAAATCGTAGCTCCTGTGATGCCCGGGAGAGCTACGTCGAGGGTCCTTGACGAGCCTCAAACCCCGCAGGACATTCCCGCCGCCGCTTCGTATAAGACATGTAGAAACGAGGATGCCATGACTCGCCCGATCCAGCTCTCCCTCCGTACCGCCGCCCTCGCAGCGCTCCTCGCCGCCCTCGCCCGCCCCGCGGCGGCGGGGATCGCGCGCTTCACCGCCTTCGGCCCGCCGAACGGCCAGGTCTTCGCCGCGGCGAGCCTCCCCGACCGCCCCGGGAGCCTCCTCCTGTCGACCGAGCTCGGCGGCCTCTTCCGCAGCGCCGACGGCGGCCGGAGCTGGGCCTGGTCGAGCCTCGGCCTGGGCGGCGACACGCTCCAGGCGATCGCCCCCGATCCCAGCCGCGCCGCGATCCTCTATGGCGCGAGCTTCGGGGCCTTCTATCGGAGCGACGACCTGGGCCAGAGCTGGCAGGCGGTCGCGACCGGGCAGCGCTTCGGCAGGGAGGTCGAGGTCTCGCTCACCGCCGCTCCCGGCCGTAAAGGGCAGCCGATGACGCTCTACCTGGCCGCCGGCCAGCAGCTCTTCGTCAGCCATGACCTCGGGACCACCTGGCCGGCGTCGCGGACCGAAGGCTTCGGCGTCGCCTTCCGGGCGGTGGCCTTCGACCCGGGCCACCCGCAGACCGCGTACGCCGCGGCGGCGGGCGATGGGGGAGGGCTCCTGCGCAGCACGGACACCGGCTATACCTGGACCCACATCGGCCCGGCCCTCTTCTCCCAGGGGCTCACCGGCTTCGCCTTCGTGCCCACCGACCCCGCGGTCCTCCTCGCCAGCGCCT
>JAXDLD010000351.1:0-8216 GCA_034666805.1 Acidobacteriota bacterium | reverse complement strand
TCCGCGACCAGCTCCTCGCCAAGCGTGTGGGCTATCCGGCGACCTTCACCGCCGCCGAGCTGCGCACGAGCTACCAGGCCGTGCTCGACGGCATCCTCGTCCGCTAGTTGGGCCCGCTAAAGTAGCGGCGGCTCCCACTTGGGTCCATAATGGGCGCGGCTCTCCCATGCACCTGCTTTTCGCACTGCTGCTCCTGGCCTCGCCGGCACCCGGCCCGAGCCGCGCCGAGCCCGTCCGCTTCTCCGCGCCGGCCTTCGGCGGACAGGTGGAGGTCGAGGTCCGGGGTCTGCCGCGGAGCGCAGCCGACGCGGCGATCCAGGAGGCCCTCCGCGAGGTGGCGGCGGTCGAGCGGACGACCGATCCCGGGATCGCCGGGAGCGGGATCGCGGCCCTGAACGCCGCGGCCGGCGCCGGTCCGCAGAAGGTCGATCCGCGGCTCTCGACGCTCCTCGCCCGGGCCCTCGACTTCTGCTTCTGGACGGAGGGAGCCCACGGCCCGCTCGGCCGCGACCTCTATCGCCTCTGGGGCCTGCGCGCCCCTGCCGCCGCGCTGCCCGACGACGCGGCTCTCCAGACCGCGGCTGCGGTCGCCTCCTGCTCGGGGCTCCGCTACGAGCCGCAGAAGGGTACAGCCACCCTGGCCGCCGGGGCCGGCCTCGATCTCTGGGGATTCGCCGAGGGCGAGGCGGTCGACCGCGCGATCGAGGTTCTGAAACGACACAAGGCGCCCACCGGCTTCGTGCAGATCGGCAGCGTGCGGCGCGGCTTCGGCGCCGGACCGGAGGGGAAGGGCTGGCGGGTGCTCCTGCCGGTCTTCGAAGGGCTGGAACAGCCGCTCGGAGAGGTCTGGCTGCGCGACCAGGCCCTGGCGGTGGCCTCGTCCTCCCATCACCCCTTGCGCATCGGCGGCGACATCTACCCCCCCTACCTGAACCAGCGCACCGGCAAGCCCTCCTCGGGGGTCCTGGCGGCGATCACCGCCAGCGAGCTGGCGGTCGACGCCCTGGCCCTCTCGGCGACCGCCATGGTCTTGAGCCCGCATGAGGCGCAGCTCCGCCTCGGCGCGTTGCGGCCTCAGCCTGCCGTCCTCTGGATTCTGGGCAGCGGCCAGGGAACGCCCCTCCTCCGCGAGTACCGCTGGTCGACCGTCCCCAAAAAATAGAGAGCTTCAGCGTCGCCGCAGCTGGAGCGCCAGGACCTGGTGAACCAGGTAGCCGAACACCCAGAGCCCCGACACGGCGAGGTGGACCACCCCCCAGATCTTCCGCCAGGAGTCGTCCAGGGCGGTCTGGACGAGGTAGCCCGAGATCACCATGGGAGCGAGCGAGAGGGCGAGGGTCAAGCCGCTCCACCGGCCGGGCGGCTGGCCCAGCCGCCACTTCGCCCAGACGTGCCGGCGCCAGATCAGGCCGGCGGTGAAAACGAGGAGGGGGGAGACCAGCAGGTGGAGGTGCTGGAGGTGCGGCTGCCAGGGGTGATGGACGAGCGAGTAGGGGTCGGCGGGCTTGGCGAGATAGATCATCCAGGCATAGACCAGGCCCGTGCCGCCGGCCAGGGCGAGCGCCAGGTGCAGGCACCAGGCTTCGAGCCGGCTCACGGAGCTGGCTTCCCCGTGCCGACGGCAATCACCTGGTGGAGGGCGAGCACCCGGCGCACCGCCGCGGTCGTGGCGCGGGCGGTCAGGGTAGCGCCGGTCACCGGGTGGATGCCGCGCTTCAAGTCGAGATCGGGGTCGAGCCCCTTGCCGCCGAACTGCCCGTACCAGGCACCGCGGGGGAGGTACTGCTCGGGCTCGCCGAAGGAGATCACCTCGACCCGCGCCACCTTTCCCTGGGGATTGACGACCACCAGGACGGTCTCGGGGAGGGTGCGGACAAGGTGGGTATCGAAGTAGGCGGTGCCGGCGGCCTTGCCCTCGTGTGTCGCCGCGTAGTAGGTGACGAGCGCGCTCGGCACCTCCACCTGCCCGAGATCCCGGGCGCGCTTCACCTGCTCCGGCGTGAGGTAGGCGGTGCGGCGCTCCACCTGGGCCCCCGGGAAGGCGAGCTTCAGGGCCTCGTCCACGGTCAGGAAGACCTTGGCATAGAGGGGAGCGCCCGCGGCGATCAGCAGACCGAGGATCGCGGCTCGAGAAATCGCGGCCCTAGAAAATGTAGCCGAGCGCGACATGGACCTCGTCGAGGCCCGTGCGAGCCCGGTTTTGATAGTTCTGATAGTCGGCCTTGAAAACCACTGAATCGAAGGGCCGGTAGGCGAGCCCCACGGTCAGGCTCTTGACTTCGTTCGCCGGGTCCGCCGCGAAGCCCGCCGGCACCCGCGCCTGGAGGTTGTAGCTCTCCCAGCGGGCGAAGGGGATGAGGGCCTGCTGGCCGTGCGCGGAGCGGGCGAAGAGGTCGTAGCCGAGCTGCACGTAGCCGCCCCGCAGGCGCTCGCCGATCGAACGCTCGCCGGCGAGCGCGAGGGCCCGGTCGAGGGCGGCCACGTCGCCCAGGTTCGCCTGGATCGCCAGGCCCCGCAGCTCGAGGCCGCGCCATTTCCATTCCAGATGGCCTTCGTAGAGGCTGGTTCCCACCGCGATCGCTCGACCCGCGGCCGTCTTTAAGTCCTGGCCCGCGTTCCCCCGGTAGCCCGCGGCGCCGAGCAGGAGACCGGGAAACGGCGTGTAGTCGACCCGCGCCACCCCTGAGAAGTCGTTCGCCTTGGCGTTCGCGCCCTCGGCGCTCCCCTCGTGCAGCCCCTCCCCGGCCGAGAAGCCGGCGGCGTCGAGGGCGGTCACCAGGTAGGCGCGGTAGGAGAGGGGGCCGGCCTCGCCGTAGATCCCGGCGCCCCCCTCCCGCCAGGTCGAGGGGATGATCAAGGTCTCGACGTCCGGTCGCTTGGCGCCCAGGAAAACGGTCGGCTCGTGCAGCTCGTTGATGAAACCTACCGGCATGAGCAGGAGGCCGGCGCGGAAGGAGAGGGCCGGGCGGTAGAGGTAATCTAGGTAGGCGAATTCGACCGCCGCCTCTCCCCCCTTGTCGGTGTTGGCGTGCTCCCATTCGAGCTCCGTGCTCAAGAGCCAGCGGTCGTTCCACCGGTAGCCGACGTAGACCACCCCGCGCAGGAGGTCGAGCCGATTGGTGACGTCAGCCCGCGCGCCGTCGTCCGCCCGGCTGGCAAAGTGGGTGTAGAGCATCTCGCCGTAGCCGCCGATCGAAACCCCGTGCCCGGTCCGGTAGATCTTGGAGGCCGCGGGCCCGAAGCCATGCTGCGCCGTGTCGGCGGTCGCCGCCGCCTCGCCGATCTTCAGGCGCTCGATCTCGCCGGCGAGGATGTCGAGCCGGCGCTCGATCTCAGCCAGCTTGTCGCCTTGGGCCGCCGCCCCGGAGGCCTGGAGCTTCGCCACCTCCGCCTTGAGCGCCGCGACCTCCTGCTCCAACTGGTGGAGCCGCTCTTCGCTCGTCTGACCCAGGACCGCGGCCGCGAAGAGAAGCGCGAGGATGAGGGCACAGACCAACGGCTTGCCCCCTACTCTCAAGAGGAAAGGCATATCGTCTCCTTGGATCTCATCGGTTCAGCGAAACTCGATCTCCACGTCTTCGGCACTGCCGGCGATACCGGCGACCGGCGTGAGCCGGCCCGCGAGGCCCCGGCTGGCGAGCGCCTGGAGCCCCTTGCCGCGCGGCAGGAGCGCCAGCACCTCCACGCCGGGGTGCGCCGCGGCCCAGGCCAGGGCCTTCTCCGGGCCCAGGACATAGAGCTTCGATAGGCAGTCGGCGAGCAGGGGATCGTCCGCCCAGACGGTGAGGCTGCCGAAGTCGGGGGCCGGGCGTCCCGTCCGCGGATCGAGGATGTGCCCGAGGCGCCGCCCGCCGGCCCGGATCCCCCGCTCGCTGTTGCCGGAGGTCGCGACCGATCCCCGGTCGATCGCCAGGGTGACCACCGGGCGGTCCCGCCGCCGGGGGTCGGCGACCGCCAGCTCCCGGCGCCCGGGTCCGAACATAGCGAGCTGGCCGCCGAGGTCGAGGGTGGCGGCGGTGGCGCCGCTCGCGGCGAGCGCCGCCAGGGCCGCCTTGAGCCCCGCCCCCTTGCCGAACCCCCCCTCCTCGACGACGACCCCGGGGCGCAGCCGCACGGCTGCCCCTCCGTCGAGAGCCAGGCCGTCCATGCCGGTGGCGGCGACGGCCCGCCGCAGCTCGGCGGCGGAGGGCAGGCGCCCGCCGCTCCGCAGCCCCCAGGCCGCGATGAGCGGGCCGACCGTGGGGTCGAAAGCGCCGCCGGTCTCCGCCCAGCACTCCCGGGCCGTCGCGAGCTCGGCGGCGAGAGCGGGTGAAAGGGCGAAAGGTACGCCCACCGGCGCTCGGTTGAGCCGCGCGAGCTCGCTGTCGTCCCGCCAGGTCGAGAGCCGCGTCTCGGCGGCCTCCAGGGCAGCGACCGCCTTCTCACTGGCGGCGAGCGCCGTGGCGCGGTCGGGAGCCGCGACCGAGAGGTCCAGACGGGTGCCCATGAGGGCCAGCCGGCGCTCGACCGTCGCGGACGGCTCCACCGCCAGAGCGCGGACGGCGAGGAGGGCGGCGAGCGTCAGCCCGGCCAGCCCCGTCAGCCCGAAACCCGGGGCGAGCCCCCTCATCCGCCGCTCCTTTCGGGAGCGCCGCGCCCGCAGCAGCCCTGGGAGGGCGAGATCGGCCGGCCGTGCGGGCAGTGGGTGGGGTGGTTGAGAAAGGCGCAGATCTGGTCCTCGAAGCCGGCGGCGAGCGGCCGCTCGCGGCCGCACTCCTCGGCGGCGCCGCGGTCGAGAGTGCGCGCCAGGAGCACCTCGGCGAGCCGGGCCCGGCGGACGACCGGGGCCGCCATCTCGCGCCCGCGGTCGGTGAAGGCGATCCGCCCGTCGACGAAAGCGAGGAGCCCCTGGGCGAGGAGGTCCGCCACCCCGCGGCGGGTCACCGAGACCGGGGCGCCATCCTCCTCCAGCAGCCGCCAGAGGTCGACCATCACCGCCTGCTGCTCGGCCTCCTGCGGCTGGTCGGGCAGGGCGAGGCGGCCGTGCTCCAGCCGGATCTCGCGGTCGGCCCGCTCGGCGATCGTCGGGTCGTGGGTGACGACGACCAGGGTGTGCCCCTGGCGGTGGAGGTCGGTCAAGAGGGTCATGACGATCGCCTCGTTGGCGGCGTCGAGGTTGCCGGTCGGCTCGTCGGCTAAGATCACCGGCGGGTTGTTGATCAGCGCCCGGGCGATGCACACCCGCTGCTGCTCGCCGCCCGAGAGCTCGCTCGGCAGATGCTGGAGCCTCCCCCCGAGCCCCACCCGGCGGAGCGCCTCCTCCGCCTCGCCGCGGTCGGTCATGCTGTGGACATACTGGGCGAGCATGACGTTCTCGAGCGCGGTCAGATACGGGATCAGGTGGAACTGCTGGAAGACGAGCCCCACCGTCCGCTGCCGGTAGCGCGCGAGGTCGCGCGCCGGCAGAGTCGCGAGCTCGATCCCCCCGACCCGCACGTGGCCCGCGGTCGGGCGGTCGAGCCCGGAGAGGATGTTCAAGAGCGTCGTCTTGCCCGAGCCGGAGGGGCCGGTGACGGCGACCGACTCGCCCTTGGCGATGGTGAGCGACAGCTCCTCCAGGGCGAGGAGCGAGCCGAAGCGGCGGCTCAAGCCCTCGACCTCGATGTAGGGGGCGTCAGTCACCCTTGAGCACCCGGGCGGCGTCCAGGCGCTCGACTCGCGCCAGGGCCACGGTCATCGACGTTCCCACGACCAGCACGGCCACGACCGCGGCGGCGGCGAAGCCGCTCCAGGTGAGGAACGGTCCGCCGGCGGTCCCCAGGAGGCGGGCGGCGAGCCCGCGCGCGGCGAGCTCGCCCAGGAGCTCGCCGGCCGTGGCGGCCAAGAGGGCGGTGGCCAGAAGCTCGGCGGCGAAGAGGCCACCCACCCGGCAGGCAGTGAAGCCGAGAGCCATGAAGAGGCCGATCTCCGCCCGTCTCTCCCCCACGAGCGCGGTGGTCGCCGCGCCGACCGAGAGGAGGGCGAGGGCCAGGGAGACGGCGCTCACCGAGACGAGAACGAGGGTAAGCCGGCGGGTGAGCCGGGCGTCCGACTCGCTGGCGCGAAGGAGCGGTCCGGCCTCCACCCCGGCGACCCGCGCCTCGATCGCCCGCGCCGCCGCGGCCAGATCCTTGGGATCGACCCGCGCCTCGATGCGCTCGAAGCCGTCTCCGGCAGGCGCTCCGGAGGGGATTCCGGTCGCCGAGCGCACCCCCGGCACCGCCCGCACCGCCGCCAGCTCCACCGCCGGGATGCGCGGCGGGCCGCCGATCTCGGGCCGGACCAGGAGGTTGGGGCCGAAGGCGGCGAGGCTCTCCCCCAGCCGCGACTCGACCCGCGAGGAGAAGCCGGCGAGGGTGGCGACCGTGCCGGCGGCGACGCCCACCGCGGTGGCGATGAGGGCGAGCTGCCGGAAGCGCCGGCGCAGGCTGGCGAGCACGAGCTGGACGATCATCTCTTACGCCGTGGCCCGTTTGAGGATCGCCGCGGGATAGCGGCCGAGCGCGCGGAGCACCGGCGCCAGGCTGGCGAGGACCGCCACGGCGAGGCCCAGGAGGGCCGCGAAGGGGAGGAGGACCGGCATCCAGGGGACGGCGACGCCCAGCACCTGGCTGCCGAGGAGGCGGCCGGCGGCGAGGCCGGTGGCACCGCCGACGAGGCCACCGAAGAGCCCGAGGAGGGCCGCCTCGGAGAGGAAGAAGAAAACCACCCGCCACCGGGCGGCGCCAATCGCCACCAGGAGCCCGGCCTCCAGCCGGCGTTCGAGGACCGTGGCGGTCATCGCCGCGGTGACCCCCACCGCCGCGCCGGCGAGCGCCACCACCGCGAGCGCGAGGAGCACCCCGGAGAGCCGCTTCAGCACGTCGGCGGTCGCCCCGGTCACCCCGTAGACCACCCGCGCCTCGGCCTCCGGCAGAGCCTCATGGATCTGGAAGGCGACCGACGAGGGGTAGGCCGTGCAGTACCAGGCGTCGTACTCCTTGGGGGACATCCGCTTGGGGTCGCGCACGTTTTTGGTCTCAGGGTTGGTGAGGGCGAAGACCTCGGCGCGGGTGAAGCGGCCCGGCTGCCCGGCGAGCTCGCCGACCGCGGCGAGCGGCACGAAGGCCTGGTCGTCCTCCTCGCCGCCGCTGGTCAGGAGCCCCACGACCCGGAAGCTCGCCTCGCGGCCCCCGAGAGCGGCCGAAAGCTCTCCGCCGATCCCGATCCCCAGCCGGCGTGCCAGGCGCTGGCCGAGGACCGCCTCCCGCGCCCCTTCCCGCGGCCAGCGCCCGGCGACGGCGAGGGTCGGCCGGGTGGCCGGCAGGCCTGTCCGGTACCCCGGCTCCAGCTCATGGTCGAACCAGGTGCCGACGAGCGGCGCCACGATCCCCCCCGGGGAGAGGCGGACCCGCAGGGGGTAGAGCGGCGCTAAGGCGGCGATGTTGTTCTTCCAGAAGATGTTCCGCACCTTGGCGAGGCCGGCGACCGGCAGGGTCGCCTGCCCGGCGGCGGGGACCACCTCGACGTTGGCGCCGTAGGAGCTCATCTCCGAGGCCAGGCGGTCGCCCGAGGCGAGCACCACCTCGCCGAGCGCCGTGGCGCCTAAGGTGCCGAGCGCAACCGCCGAGATGGCGAGGAGCTTCCGGCGGGTGCCGCGGCGCAACGACTCGGCCAGGAGGCGCAGGTACATGGGCTACATCCGGGGGGCGGCAGCGGTGGCGAAGGTGCTCACCCCGGCCTTCAAATCCGCGGCGCCGAGGACTAAGTCCCCGCCCTCGACCCGGGAATTCAAGGGGATCGGGTTGCAGCCGCCCTGGCGGCCGATCGAGGCCGGGTTGATCACCGAGCCGCAGTGCAGGCAGAAGATGCCCTTCCCCTCCTGGTAATAGCCGCGGGGGCCGCAGATGACACAGGCGTCGAAGGCGGTGGCGATATGCCCCTGCTGGTCGACCGGCACGGCGATGAAGCGCACCGGATGGCCGTCGATCTGGACGACGAAGCGCCGCAGCGTCTCCCCTTGGAAGGAGGCGAGGGGGATACGGACGGCCCCGTTGCTCAATATGACCGGGGTCGCGCTGGAGAGGGCGGCCGGCGGCTGGGCGTAGACGAAGCCGAGCCCCAAGATGGCGACGATGACGATGCCGAGCGTCGCTCCCAGGACCCGCGCCCGCCCCTGCCGCTGCCCCGCCGCCCGGGCGAGGCGGAGATCGGCGGCA
>JAXDLD010000350.1:0-28714 GCA_034666805.1 Acidobacteriota bacterium | reverse complement strand
GATGGGCGAACTGGATCTTCCTCTCCTCGGGTTCGACCAAGAGACCTGCAGGGTGGAGGAAGTAGTCGACGAACGCAGGGACATCGTCGACCGTGAGGCCTGCGAAGCGACCGGGCCCCTCCGAAATCTGGCGGAAGAGCGCCTCCTCCATCTTGTCCCGCTCCCAGACCACCCGGCGCGCCTCCTCCTGGCGAGCCTCCTTCACGTGGCTCCCGATCGACTGGCTCTGCCAGGCGAGATGGGCGAGTGTGAGGCGGACCTCAGCCTCCGGCCAGTGTGGCATAGGGCTGCCGGCTGTGGTCCACTTCCGTTGCCGGTGCCGCTCCTGGCGCTCCAAATAGAGGTCCACGATACGCTTGTAGAGAAGCGGGCGCCCATCCGGCATCTAATTCTGGGTGGTATGAACCAGGGCCATCAGGGTGAGGAAGATGGGCCGGCGGGCCAGGCTCAGGAGATAACCTCGGCCGCGGTCGGCGAGGTGACCGAGGAAACGATCTACACCTTCCTTACGCTTCCTCTCCCACTCGTCCCGCAGGTGGTACCAGCGGTCGACGAAGGCCACGATCTGCTCCCAGGCGAAGGGGAGGAGGAAGTGGAGCCGAAGGGGGGAACGGGTCTCATCCCCTAGGCCGTCTGGCCCTGCGAGGTCGGCGAAACCAGTGGGCCGGCCGGTGACGAGCACCCGGTACCCTCGCCGCGTCGCCCCGAAGGCGATATTGAGCAAGCGCTGGCGTAGCGATGGCCCGCCCACCTCAGCAGGGCGACGAGCGGGTTGTCCGCCCCCTGGTGCTGCCAGGGGGAGTACCAGACGCAGAGGCTCTGGTCGGCGATCGACTTGAGATCTGGAGGCCAGGCGAGCTTCGCCTCTCGGGCACCGAAGCGCCAGGTCCCCCACTCGGCCGGACCCTCGTCCTTCTTCTCCTCCCCCAGAGGCACCGCGAGCGCCACCGGGTTCCCTCCCAGGGTCACGAAGGCCCGGCGCAAGACGCTCGTCTTGCCCGAGCCCCACTTGCCGGTGACTCCGAGAGTGAACGGGGTCTCGACTTCCAGGGCCATCCGCGCGACCTGGTCGCCGGCCACCGTGGTGCCGAAGCCGTCCTCCAGGGTAAAGGCGTCGTTGACGTAGCGGTGCGTCATGGGAGATCTCCCTACCTATTCTACTGGAACACGGCTCGCCTGCCGGTCCCCCGCCACGGGGAGGCTTACGCGCCGTCCTTCCTCCAGATCCTTCGCTGCGCTCAGGAGGACGACGGAGTCGGAGAGGAAGCAGCAGGCGGAGAGGTGGCGTTGAGCGCGCTGGACCCGCTCGACAGCGCGGAGCCGGTGCAGGTGGTCATCCCCCAGCAGGCAGTCATCGCCAGCAGGCCGGCGGTCGTCGCCGGCACAGGGGCGGTCATTGCCCCTCCGACGGCGGTCGTCGCCAGCACAGGGGCAGCGATCGCCCCCAAGTCGGCGGTCGTCGCCGGCATAGGGGCAGTCACCGCCCCTCGGTCGGCGGTCGTCGCCGGCACGGGGGCAGTCATTGCCCCTCGGACGGCGGTCGTCGCTGACGTAGGGGCGGCCATCGCCCCTCGGACGGCGGTCATCGCTGGCGTAGGGGCGGTCATCGCCCCTCGGACGGCGGTCATCGCTGGCGTAGGGGCAGTCATCGCCCTCGGGTCGGCGATCGTCGCCGGCCGCGCATGTGCAGTCGCACATTCGCCTGTAACGAATCACCGATCCGCTCGCCCAACTCTCGAAACCCAGTGCCCGCATCCCGGGTGCCCTTCAAGGAGACCGTCATGAAGAAGATCAGCTTCGCTCTTGCCCTTGTCGCCGCTCTCGCCCTCGCCGGTTCGGCCTCGGCCCAGGCCCCCGTCAACATCGTCTATCCCATCAACGGCGGGGTCTATCCGATCCACGACCCGATTCCGGGTGCCCTGCTGTCGGCCTACTTCACGTCGAGCTTCAGCGTCACCTGCCAGGGCGGCCAGCACAACGTGCAGTGGGGCTTCGACAGCAACCCGGCGGTCGGCAGCTCGACCTTCTACGACCAGACGAGCGCCCAGTTCGTCCACAAGCTCCCCGGCGGCGTCCACACCTTCTGGGTCATCTCGGACTGTGGGACGAGCCAGGTGAAGTTCAAGATCGGCAACTGAGGCGCCCCCCTGACTCTACCCTCCCCTCCAGGGGGAGGGACCACCCACCCGGAAGCGACAGCTTTCAGTTAGCGCCTATGCTCCTCTATGCCAGAATAGGCCCCGAGGAGGAACATCAATGAAGAAACTCGCGCTGTTGATTTTGGCCTCGGTCCTATCTTTGCCCACCCTGGCCCATGCCGATACCACCAATGCCGCCAATGCCGCCGATACCGCCGCGAGCCGGCAGATCCCCGGCCTCAGGGACGTCCTGGCGCGGGTCTGCCCGCTGGCGGTCCAGGGGGCCGTCGACCCTGGTACCTGCCTCGCCTCGGCGGTGAAGCGCCGGGTGATCTTCGGCAACGTCGCCGAGTACAGCATCGAGGTCCGGACCGGTGCCGGGGTGCACGACAAGATCGGCCTCCACCGGGTGGTCAAGGAGTCGGCGCCGTTCGTGGCGGTCCGCGCCTCGCAGGCGATCCTCCTCGCCCATGGCGACGCCTGGGGCTTCGACGCCGCCTTTCTCGCCAACCTCGCCACTCCCGGACTCTCCCCGGAGCACGCCTTCCCGGTCTTCCTCGCCGAGCGCGGGATCGACGTCTGGGGGATCGACTTCGGCTGGGCCCTGGTGCCGGCGGGGACGACCGACTTCTCCTTCTTGAAGAGCTGGGGGATCGGCCGGGACGCGCGCGATCTCGGCATCGCCTTGGGCCTCGCCCGGCTCGTCCGCCTCGCCGAGGGGGACGGGCTCACCAAGGTCGACCTCCTCGGCTGGAGCCGCGGCGCCCAGGTGGGCTACGCCTACGTCGACGCCGAGACCCTGGTGCCGCGCCTGGAGCGCCAGGTCAAGGCCTTCATCCCGGTCGACATCTTCCTCAAAACCAACGACCCGGCGCTCCGGCAGGCCGCCTGCACCCGCGCCGCCGCCGAGCGGGCGCTGGTCGACGCCGGCACCTACCAGAACACGACGGGGGCCCTCTTCGCCACGCTCGGCAGCCTCGCCCTCACCGCGCCCACCGCCGCCTCCCCCATCGTCCCCGGCCTCAACAACCGCCAGGCCGCCCTCCTCGCTGGCTCGGCGACCTATGCACTGCTGCCGCCCGGGCAGGTGTTCGTGCCCTTCTACCACTTCGCCGGCGGCACCTTCGACGCCCAGGGCCTCCCCACGGGGCTGCGCTACACCCCCGAGAACGCCTGGTTCCAGTTCGAGAAGGGGGCCTCGGCGCCGTTCGAGCCGGAGCTCCTCATCGCGGAGGGGGACGAGCTGGTCTGCAACCAGAAGGACCTCCCCTACGACGACCACCTGGGGCGGATCTTCGTCCCCATCCTTTATATAGGGGCGGGCGGCGGCTTCGGGGAGTTCGGGATCTACACGACGACCCTCCTGGGGAGCAAGGACGTGACGACCCGGGTCGTCCGCCTCCTGCCGCCCGACCAGCGGGCCTTCGACATCGGTCACGCCGACATCTGGAACGCCACCGCCGCCCCGCGGCTCTTCTGGCAGCCGATCCTCGACTGGATCGTGGGGCACTAAAAGGAAGTTGGGCTAGACTAGCGGGGCCGAACGTCCCCCGAGGTGCGCATACGATGATCCGAAAGCTCCTTGCCTCCGCCCTCCTGCTCGCGGCCCTGCCGGCCGCCGGGCAGGACTTGAAGTCCTTCGAGGCCAAGACCACGGTCCACGTGCTCAAGAACGGCTGGACCTTCATCCTCGTCGAGCGCCCGGAGGCGCCCGTCTTCTCCTTCTACACCGTGGCCGACGTCGGCTCGGCGCAGGAGGTGCCGGGGATCACCGGGCTCGCCCACATGTTCGAGCACATGGCTTTCAAGGGGACGCAGTCGATCGGCACCACCAACTACGCCGAGGAGAAGAAGGCGATCGACGCCCAGGAGGCGGCCTACCAGGCCTACCAGGCCGCGCGCCTGGCGCCCAAGGCCGATCCCAAGCGGGTCGAGGAGCTGTTCAAAACTTTCAAGGCGCGCGAGGCGGAGACCGAGAAGTACGTCGTCAAGAACGAGTTCGACGACATCGTCACCCGCGAGGGGGGGGTCGGCTTGAACGCCTTCACGAGCGCCGACGAGACCGGCTTCTTCTACTCGCTGCCGGCCAACAAGACCGAGCTCTTCGCCTTCCTCGAATCGGAGCGCTTCTACCGCCCGGTCTTCCGCGAGTTCTACCGCGAACGCGACGTCGTCTTCGAGGAGCGGCGCCAGCGGACCGAGAGCACGCCCATCGGCCGCATGGTCGAGCAGTTCGTCTCGACCTCGTTCATGGCCCACCCCTACCACCATCCGACGATCGGCTACGCCTCCGACCTGCAGTCGTTCACCCTGACCGACGCCGAGAGCTTCTTCCGGGCCAACTACGCGCCCGCCAACCTGGTGACCGCGGTGGTCGGCGACATCCACACCCAGGAGATCATCCCCATCCTCGAACGCTACTTCGGCCGTATCCCGGCGCGCCCGAAGCCGCAGCCGCTCCGCACGATCGAGCCGCCGCAGGTGGCGGAGAAGACCGTCGTCATCGAGGACCCGGCGCAGCCGTTCTACCTGGAGGCGTACCACAAGCCGGCCTCGACCGACCCCGACCAGGCGGTCTACGAGGCGATCGACGACATCCTCTCCTCCGGCCACACCTCGCGGTTCTACCGCACCCTGGTGCGCGACCAGAAGCTCGCCGTCCAGGTGCAGTCGTTCTCCGGCTTCCCGGGCCAGAAGTACCCCAACCTCTGGGCGGTCCTCGCCGTGCCGGCCGTGGGCGTCACCAACGAGAAGGTGCAGACGGTGCTCCACGCCGAGATCGCCCGCCTGCAGAAGGAAGACGTGAGCGACGAGGAGCTCGGCCGCTTCAAGACCCGGGCCAAGGCCAGGCTCGTCCGCTCGCTGGGCGACAACGAGGGGATCGCGAGCCAGCTCGCCGAGTACCAGCGCCTCTACGGCGACTGGCGCGAGCTCTTCCGCGAGACCGACCGCCTGGACCGGGTCAGCAAGGCCGATATCCGCCGGGTCGCGAGCCAGGCGCTTCAGAAGTCCAACCGGACGGTGACCATGATCACCACGGCCAAGGGCGGCGCCGACGCGCCGCAGGGACGATGATGGGAGACACGATCACCATGCAGAGAGGACGCCTCTTCCTCCTCCTTCCCCTGCTCCTCCTGGCCCTGGTCGCACGGCCGGGCGCCGCCGCCGCCCAGGCCGCGAGCGCGGGCCAGCTCCACTACCCGCCGATCCCGGCGCAGCGGATCCCCCAACCGGAGAGGGTGGTGCTCGACAACGGCATGGTCGTCATGCTGCTCGAAGACCACGAGCTGCCGCTGGTCGAGGCCACCGCCCTGGTCCATGCCGGCTCGCGGCTCGATCCGGCGGAGAAGACCGGGCTCGGCGATTTAACCGCCGACGTGATGCGGAGCGGCGGCACGGCGAAGCTTTCGAGCGACCAGCTCGACGACTTCCTGGAGGGCAAGGCGGCGCGGATCGACGCTCAGACGACGGACGACTACGGGCGGATCTCCATGAGCTCGCTCAAGGCCGACTTCCCGCAGGTCCTCTCGGTCTTCGCCGACGTCCTCCGCCACCCCGCGTTCGCCGAGAACCGGCTCGCGGTGGCGAAGAACCAGGCCATGGCCGGGGTGGCGCGGCAGAACGACGACCCGCAGGACATCATCTTCCGCGAGTTCAAGCGGGTGGCCTACGGCAAGGAGTCCCCCTACGGCCGGACGCCGACCTTCGCCAGCCTGGGGAGCATCAAGCGCGCCGATCTCGTGGCCTGGCACCAGTCGCACTTCCACCCCGACCGCATCGTCCTCGGCCTGGTCGGCGACTTCAAGCGCGACGAGGCCCTGAAACTGGTGCGGGCGGCCTTCGGCGACTGGCCGCGCGGGCCGGGAGGAAAGGACGCGGACGTGCCGTACCGGACGACGCCCGCCCCCGGCGTCTACTACGTCGAGAAAAACGACGTCACGCAGTCGAACATCGTCATGGGCGGCTTGGGGGTCGTCCGCAACAGCCCCGAGTACTACGCCCTCGAGGTCGTCAACCAGGTGCTCTCGGGGAGCTTCGCCTCGCGCCTCTTCGGCATCCGCTCGCAGAAGGGCCTCGCCTACACCGTCTTCGGCCAGGTGGGGTCCGAATGGGATCACCCGGGCCTGATCTTCCTCTATATCTCGACCAAGACCCAGACGACGGGCGCGAGCATCGACGCCCTGCTCGAGGAGGCGCGCCGGATGACCTCCGCGCCGCCCACCGAGGAGGAGGTCGCCAAGGGCAAGCAGGCACTCCTCAACTCCTTCATCTTCCAGGCCGACTCGAAGCGAAAGATCCTCTCCCATCAGCTCACCTACGAATTCTTCGGCTATCCGCTCGACTGGCTGACGCGCTACCGCGCGGGGGTCGAGGCGGTGACCGCCGCCCAGGTGCGCGCCGCGGCGGCCAAGTATCTCCACCCGGAGCAGTTCGCGATCGTCGTCGTGGGCCCGGCCAAGGGGACGGACAAGCCCCTCTCGGCCTACGGCACGGTGACGCCCATCGACGTCACGATCGCCCGCCCCACCCCCGGCCGGCAGTAGCGGTATAGGGCCGCCTCCCCCTCGCCTCCCCTCGCCTCCCCCTCCCAGGGGGAGGAAAGCATCCGTCTTCTACTTACCATGGCATGGCGCTTGCTTCGATAACTGTCGGCCGGGTAGTGGAACATCGGGGCATCGATATACGCTCCTGGGTGGGTTAGCGACAGTCCTGGCCTGACTTCTCAATTCGAGGTTTATCGCGCCGTGACAGGGTTGAACCAGGCTCGCGGCGAGTCAGGAAGAGAGCAAGAGCGGTGGATCTCGTTTCGCTCCCGACACCGAACGGAAGCCAGCGTAGGCGGATGGCAAAGGAGGACGAGCCTTGAGAGGGAAGGTCTTGATCACCGGGGGAGCCGGGTTCATCGGTTCGCATCTGGCCGATGAGCTTCTGGGACAGGGGTATGAGGTGCGGGCGCTCGACAACCTGGCGGAGCAGGTGCACGGACCGGACGCGGGCCGGCCGGCCTACCTCTCTCCCGAGGTCGAGCTGATCGTCGGCGACGTCCGCGACCGTGACGCCGTGCGCGCGGCGCTCGCGGGCGTCGACGCCGTCTTCCACCTGGCGGCGATGGTCGGGGTCGGCCAGAGCATGTACCAGCTCGCCGACTACACGAGCGTCAACAACCTGGGGACGGCGGTGCTCCTGGAGGCGCTCCTCGAGCGCCCGGTCGGGCGGCTGGTGGTCGCCTCCAGCATGAGCCTCTACGGCGAGGGGCTCTACCGGGACGTCCGGGGCCGGCTCGTCCCCGGCCGCGAGCGGGAGCGCGAGCGGCTCCTCGCCCGCGACTGGGAGCTGCGGGACGAAAACGGCGAGCTCCTCGTGCCCGTGCCGACTTCCGAATCGAAGCCGCCGACCCTGTCGTCTCTCTACGCGCTTTCGAAGTACGACCAGGAGCGGATGGGGCTGATGATCGGCCAGGCCTACGGCATCCCCACGACGGCGCTCCGCTTCTTCAACGTCTACGGTCCGCGCCAGGCGCTGTCGAACCCCTACACCGGGGTGCTCGCCATCTTCGCCGCCCGCTATTTGAACGGCAACCCGCCGATGATCTTCGAGGACGGCGGCCAGAGGCGCGACTTCGTCCACGTCACGGACATCGCCCGCGCCTGCCGCCTGGCCCTGGAGATGCCAGAGGCCCCAGGCCAGGTGCTCAACATCGGCAGCGGCCAGGCCTACACCATCCGCGGCATCGCGGAGAGCATGGCCGAGGTGCTCGGACAGGAGAAAATCCAGCCGGAGATCACCGGGCATTACCGGGTCGGCGACATCCGGCACTGCTTCGCCGACATCACTCTGGCCCGGGAGGTCCTGGGGTACGAGCCGCGGGTGACCCTCGCGGCGGGATTGACGGACCTCGCGGGCTGGCTCGAAGGACAGGTGGCGTTCGACCGCGTGGCCGAGGCCCGCCAAGAGCTCGCCGCCCGGGGGTTGACGGTATGAGCATGAAGGTGACGGTGATCACGGGCGGCGCGGGCTTCATCGGCACCAACTTAGCCGCCCGGCTGCTGTCGGCGGGCCGGCGGGTCCGCCTCTTCGACAACCTCTCGCGCCCGGGGGTGGAGCAGAACCTCGACTGGCTGCGGGAGACCTACGGCGAGCGGCTGGCGATCGAGATCGGCGACGTCCGCGACCCCGAGGCCGTCCGCCGGGCCCTGCGCGGCGCCGGGGCGGTCTTCCACTTCGCCGCCCAGGTGGCGGTGACGACCAGCCTGGTCGATCCCCGGCACGACTTCGCGGTCAACGCGGGCGGCACCTTGAACGTACTCGAGGCTCTCCGCGCCCTCCCCGACCGGCCGCCGCTCGTCTTCACCTCGACCAACAAGGTCTACGGCGGCATGGACGACGTCCCGCTCCGCCTCCGGGCGCTCCGCTACGAGCCGATCGACCCGGAGCTCGCGGCCACCGGCTTCGGCGAGGAGCGGCGGCTCGACTTCCACAGCCCCTACGGCTGCTCCAAGGGGACGGCCGACCAGTACGTCCTCGACTACGCGCGGAGCTACGGGATGAAGAACGTCGTCTTCCGCATGAGCTGCATCTACGGCCCGCACCAGTTCGGGACCGAGGACCAGGGGTGGGTGGCGCACTTCCTCCTCCGCGCCCTGGATGGGCTCCCGATCACCCTCTACGGCGACGGCGGCCAGGTGCGCGACGTCCTCTTCGTCGAGGACCTCGTGCGCGCCCTCCTCCTCGCCGAGGAGAACGCGGGGACCCTCGCCGGGCGCGCCTTCAACATGGGGGGTGGCCCGGGCAACACCGTGAGCCTCCTGGAGCTCCTCTCGCTCATCGAGGGGCTCTCCGGCCGGCGGCCGCAGGTCTTCTTCGAGGACTGGCGGACCGGGGATCAGCGCTACTACGTCTCCGACACCCGCCGTTTCACGGAGGCGACCGGATGGTCTCCCCTTGTAAGCGTGGGGGAGGGCGTCGGCAAGCTTTACAACTGGCTGCTCGAATCGCGCGGGGTGGAGGTCGCGGCCAGGGTGCTCCAGGCAAGGTGACTCCCGATGACAAGTGCCGATCGGGAAAGGACGAAATCGGAGTCGAGGGTTTGGCCGTGGCGGACGGACGGCCGCGTCCGTAGAAGGATGAGGGGATTCGAGGTCCGGGCATGAATCTTGGATCTTCCCTTATTGAACTGCCTGCATCCAGGCTTTCGTCTCTCCTGACCGAGGTGACCCGATGAGTGAACAGGGGCCGCTCCCGCAGAAGGTCCTGATGACCGCCGATACGGTCGGCGGGGTCTGGACCTACGCGCTCGACCTCTCCCGCGCCCTCTCCGAGCGCGGGATCGAAGTGGCTCTCGCCACCATGGGCGACCCGCTCTCCGAGGCGCAGCGCGAGACCGTGGAGCGCATCCCGCGCCTGCGGCTCTTCGAGAGCACCTTCAGGCTCGAATGGATGGAGGAGCCCTGGCGCGACGTCCAGAAGGCGAGCGAGTGGCTGCTCCGGCTGGAGAGCCGGATCTGCCCGGACGTGGTGCACCTGAACGGCTACGCCCATGCCGCGCTGCCCTGGAGCGCCCCGAAGCTCGTCGTCGCCCACTCCTGCGTCCTCTCCTGGTGGGCGGCGGTCAAGGGTGAGCCGGCGCCCGCGAGCTGGGATCGCTACAAGACCGAGGTCCAGGCCGGCCTCGCCGCCGCCGACCTCGTGGTCGCGCCCTCCGCGGCCATGCTGGCCTCCCTCGACGAGCACTACGGGCCGCTCCCGAGCTCGCGGGTCATCCCCAACGGCCGCGACCCGCGCCTCTTCCGCCCCGCCGGCCCGAGCGCCAAGGAGGAGATCGTCTTCGCCGCCGGCCGGCTGTGGGACGAGGCGAAGAACCTGGCTGCGCTGGAGCGGGTGGCTCCCGAGCTGCCCTGGCCGATCTACGTGGCGGGCCAGAGCCAGCATCCGGACGGCGGCGAGATCCGCCCCCACAGCACCCGCCTCCTGGGCCGCCTCACCCCGCGCGCCATGGCTGCCTGGCTGGGCCGGGCGGCGATCTACGCCCTGCCGGCGCGCTACGAGCCGTTCGGCCTCTCGGCGCTCGAAGCGGCGCTCGCCGGCTGCGTCCTTGTTCTAGGCGACATCCCCAGCCTGCGCGAGGTCTGGCGCAACCGCGCGGTCTTCGTGGCGCCCGACGATCCGGCCGCCCTCCGCACCGCCCTCCTCTCCCTGATCGAGAACCCCGACCGCCGGAATGCCCTGGCCGCCGGGGCGCGGGCGCGGGCGCTCGAGCTCAGCCCCGAGCGGATGCTCGAAGGCTACCTCGCGGCCTACGGCGAGCTCCTCGCCAGCCGGCAGGAGGTCGAGGTGGAAGGCTTCTCCGGCCGCCTCGAACCGGCCGAGCAGGTCGCCGTCTAGAACCGGCCCAAGACGCCATGCGGGTCGTCCTCTTCGTCCACTCGCTCCTCTCGGACTGGAACCATGGCAACGCGCACTTCCTGCGCGGCATCGCCACGGAGCTCCTGTCGCGCGGGCACGACGTCCAGGTCTACGAGCCGATCGGCGGCTGGAGCCTGACCCACCTGCTCGCCGAGCGCGGCGAGACCGCCTTCCTCGGCCTGCACGAGACCTACCCCTGGCTACAGAGCCGCGCCTACGATCCGGCGGCGATCGATCTCGACCAGGCGCTCGACGGCGCCGACCTGGTTCTCGTTCACGAGTGGAACGACCACGGCCTCGTGCGGCGGCTGGGCGAGCACCGGCGGCGGCACGGCGGCTACCGGCTGCTCTTCCACGACACCCACCACCGCGCGGTCACCGCCCCGGAGACCATGGCGGCCTACGAGCTGGGGGACTACGACGGGGTGCTCGCCTTCGGGGCGGTGCTGCGCGACCTCTATACGGCGCGCGGCTGGACGGCGCGGGCCTGGACCTGGCACGAGGCGGCGGACACCCGGGTCTTCCACCCCATCGTCGGCCTCGCGCACGAGGGCGACCTGGTGTGGATCGGCAACTGGGGGGACGAGGAGCGGACGGCCGAGCTCGGCGAGTTCCTCCTCGAACCGGTCAAGGCCCTGGGCTTGAAGGCGCGGGTGCACGGGGTGCGCTACCCCGACACGGCCCAGGAGGCGCTCGCCGCGGCGGGGATCGAGTACGCCGGCTGGCTCCCCAACTACAACGTGCCCATGACTTTCGCGCGCTTTCGGGTGACCGTCCACGTGCCGCGCCGGCCCTACGCCCTGGCGCTCCCGGGGATCCCCACCATCCGCCCCTTCGAGGCCCTGGCCTGCGGCATTCCTCTCGTCTCCGCCCCCTGGGAGGACAGCGAGAACCTCTTCACCCCCGGCGAGGACTTCCTCGTGGCCCGGAACGGGGAGGAGATGAAGCGCCACCTCCGCGACCTCTTGAACGACCCCGACCTGGCGGCAGGCCTCGCCCGGCACGGCCACAACACGATCCTCGACCGCCACACCTGCTCGCACCGGGTCGACGAGCTGCTCGACATCTACTCGCAAATCGCCCCCGCCGGAGCGGAGCTGGAGATGGCGGCCGGGATGATTGGGACAATGGGGACGACCTGACGTGAAGAGCGGCTGGGACATCGCCTTTTTCGCTTCGAGCCTGGTCTCGGCCTACTGGAACGGGGCGGCGACCTACTACCGGGGGATCGTCCGCGGTCTCGCCGAGCGCGGCCACCGGATCACTTTCTACGAGCCGGACGCCTTCGGCCGCCAGGAGCACCGGGACATCCCCGACCCGGACTGGGCGCGGGTCGTGGTCTACCCCGCGCCTCCCGACGGCGACGAGAGCGGCGTGCGCCGGGCCCTCGCCAGCGCTCGCGGAGCCGACCTCGTGGTCAAGGCGAGCGGGGTGGGGGTGTTCGACGCCCTCCTCGAAGCCGCGGTCCTCGACCTCCAGGGGCCGGAGACTCTGGTTGCCTTCTGGGATGTCGACGCCCCGGCCACCTTGGACCGGGTGGAGTCGAATCCGGCCGATCCCTTCCGGGCGCTCATCCCGCGCTACGACCTCATCTTCACCTATGGCGGCGGCGGCCCGGTGGTCGACGCCTATACCCGGCTCGGGGCGCGGGAGTGCGTGCCGGTCTACAACGCCCTCGACCCCGAGACCCACTTCCCCGCCGCCCCCGATCCCCGCTTCGCCTGCGACCTGGCCTTCCTCGGCAACCGCCTGCCCGATCGCGAGGCGCGGGTCGACGAGTTCTTCTTCCGGGCCGCCGAGCGCCTGCCCGAACGCCGCTTCCTCCTCGGAGGCAGCGGCTGGGGCGACCGGCCCCTGCCGGGGAACGTCGGCTACCTCGGGCACGTCTACACCCAGGACCACAACGCCTTGAACTCCACCCCCTTGGCGGTGCTCAACATCAGCCGCGAGAGCATGGCCCGCTACGGCTTCTCCCCCGCCACCCGGGTGTTCGAGGCGGCCGGCGCCGGCGCCTGCCTCCTGACCGACGACTGGCTGGGGATCGAGCTCTTCCTCAAGCCCGGGGAGGAGGTGCTGGTGGCGCGGGGCGGCGAGGAGGTGGCGGCGATCCTCGGCCAGCTCACTCCGGAGCGGGCGCGGGAGATCGGCCGCGCGGCGCGCCGGCGGATCCTCGCCGAGCACACCTACGCCCACCGCGCCGCCCAGGCCGAAGCGGTCCTCTCCCGGCATCGTGAGACGAAGCTCCTCGAAAGCGCCAAAGGCGCGGAGGTCGTCCCTTGAGTCAGCCGCCGCTCGACATCGTCATCCTGGGCCTGTCGATCACCTCCTCCTGGGGCAACGGTCACGCCACGACCTACCGCGGCCTCGTCCGCGAGCTCGCCGCCCGCGGCCACCGGGTGCTCTTCCTGGAGCGCGACGCCCCCTGGTACGCCGAGAACCGCGACCTGCCGCGCCCGCCCTACGGCAAGACCCGGCTCTACAAGAGCTTGACCGAGCTCCAGGACAGGCATGCCGCCCGGGTGCGCTCGGCCGACCTGGTGATCGTCGGCTCCTACGTGCCGGAAGGGGTGGCGGTCGGCGAGTGGGTGCTCCGCACCGCCTCCGGGGTCACGGCCTTCTACGACATCGACACCCCGGTGACCCTGGCGAAGCTCGCCCGCGGCGAGCACGAGTACCTGGCGCCGGAGCTCATCCCGCGCTACGACGCCTACTTCTCCTTCACCGGCGGGCCGACCTTGAAGCGGCTGGAGAGGCGCTACGGCTCGCCCATGGCGCGCCCGCTCTACTGCTCCTTCGACCCCTCCCTCTACCGCCCCGAGGAGGTCGAGCCGCGCTGGGACTTAGGGTACATGGGCACCTACAGCGACGACCGCCAGCCGGTCCTCGAACGCCTGCTCCTCGAACCGGCCCGGCGCTGGCCGGAGGGGCGCTTCGCCGTCGCCGGGCCGCAGTACCCGGAGAGCATCGCCTGGCCGCCGAACGTCCACCGCATCACCCACCTCTCGCCCGAGGAGCACTCGGGTTTCTACAACGCCCAGCGCTTCACCCTGAACGTCACCCGCGCCGACATGGTGGCGGCCGGCTTCTCGCCCAGCGTCCGGCTGTTCGAGGCGGCGGCCTGCGGGACGCCGATCATCAGCGATTACTGGGTGGGCCTGGAGACCTTCTTCGCCCTCGGCGAGGAGATCCTGACCGCCCGGACGAGCGCCGAGGCCCTGCAATATCTCCGCGACGTACCCGAGGCCGAGCGCCGGGCGCTGGGAGCCCGGGCGAGGAAGCGGGTGCTCGCCCGGCACACCGCCGCCCACCGCGCCGAGGAGCTCCTGGGCTACGCCTACGGCCTGCTCGACCGCAAAGCCGCCTAGAGGGGAACCGACCGTGATGGAGACCTTGGATCTCGCGCAGGCGATCGCCGAGTTGGGCCCCTGGTTCCATAACCTCCACCTGCCGGACGGGACCGAGACCGCTCCCGATCACTTCCTGGGCGACTTCCCGAGCTTCAAGTGGCGGGAGATCGCCCCGCACCTGCCGGCGGACTTAGCCGGCTGGAAGGTGCTCGACATCGGCTGCAACGCCGGCTTCTACAGCCTGGAGCTGGCGCGCCGCGGCGCCCTCGTGACCGGCATCGACCATGATCCGCACTACCTGCGCCAGGCGCGCTGGGCGGCCGAGCAGTTCGGCCTTGAGGACCGGATCGACTTCCGCAACATGCAGGTCTACGACCTCGCGCGGACCGAGGAGCAGTGGGACCTGATCCTCTTCATGGGGGTCTTCTACCACCTACGCTACCCGCTCCTGGCGCTCGACCTGGTCGTAAGGCGGCTCCGCCGGCTGATGGTCTTCCAGACCCTCACCATGCCCGGCGAGGAGGTGCACGAGCCGGCCGCCGACACCCCGATCGACGGCCGCGACGAGATGCTTCTCCCCGGCTGGCCCAAGATGGCCTTCATCGAGCACCGGCTGGCCGCCGACCCCACCAACTGGTGGGCGCCCAACCATTCGGGGGTCCTCGCCCTCCTGCGCTCGGCCGGCCTGGAGGTCGCCGGCCGCCCCGGTCACGAGATCTACCTCTGCCGGCCGGCGGCGGAGACCTCCCCGGACCGTCCCTGGATGGAGGAGGAGCTCCTGGCCGCCACGGGCCGCGCGCCATGACCCTCGCGAAGGACGTCGAGAAGGCCGATCGCAAGGCGGATCGCCAAGAGGGCTCCCAGAAGTCCTACCGCGAGATCCTCGCCGAGGAGATCTCCTCCGGCCAGACCGAGCTTGAGCGCCCGGCCCTGGGGCTCCTCATGTCGGGGCTCTCGGCCGGCCTCGACGTCGGCTGGAGTCTCTTCCTCATGGGGGTGATGCTGACCCTCGTCAAGGACGCCCTGCCCCACCCGATCGTCGAGATGCTCGTCGCCAACATGTACGCGGTGGGCTTCATCTTCGTCATCCTCGGCCGCTCCGAGCTGTTCACCGAGCACACGACGCTCGCCGTCGTGCCGGTCCTCAACGGCAGCGCCTCGGTCGGCCAGCTCCTGCGCCTCTGGTCCCTGGTCTATGTCTCGAACATCTTCGGGGTGAGCCTCTTCGCCGGCATGACCGCGCTGTTGGGGCCGGCCCTCGGGGTGATCTCGCGGCCGGCGCTCGGCGAGATCGCCCACGGCCTCCTGGCGCACGGCGGGTGGGAGATCTTCGCGAGCGCCATCCTGGCCGGCTGGCTGATGGGCCTCCTCTCCTGGCTGGTGACGGCCTCCCGCGACACCATCAGCCAGGTCTTCTTCGTCTGGCTGGTGATGACCGCGATCGGTTTCTCGCACCTCCATCATGTGATCGCCGGCAGCGCCGAAGTCCTGGCCGGCCTCTTCGCCGGCCAGGGGATCACCTGGGCCGACTTCGGCCGCTTCCTTCTCCTCGCCACCCTGGGCAACACGCTCGGCGGCTCCTTCTTCGTCGCCCTCTTGAAGTTCGGCCACGCCACCCAGACGTCCGAGAGCTGAAGCGCTCCGGCACGGATCTTGAACCTATCTATTTTTCGCCGGGCGCCGCCCGGAATTCTTTCGATCAAGAGAGCAACTACAAGGAGGCACAACCATGAAGCTCGAATCCCTGAAAGACCTTTACATGGAGCAGCTCAAGGACCTCTACAGCGCCGAGACCCAGCTCGTCGACGCGCTGCCGAAGATGGCGGACGCCTGCAATTCTCCGGAGCTCAAGAACGCCTTCCGCGAGCACCTGAACCAGACGAAGCAGCACGTCGACCGCCTGGAGCAGATCTTCAAGAAGCTCGGCGAGAGCCCCAAGGGTGAGACCTGCGAGGGGATGAAGGGGCTCTTGAAGGAGGGCGAGGCGATGATGAAGATGAAGGGCGAGCCGGAGGTCATCGACGCCGGCCTGATCGCCGCCGCCCAGCGCGTCGAGCACTACGAGATCGCCGGCTACGGCACGGTGCGCACCTATGCCGAGCTGATCGGCGAAGCGGAGGCCGTGCGGCTCTTGGAGCGCACCCTCCAGGAAGAGGAAGAGGCCGACGAGAAGCTGACCGAGATCGCCGAGAGCCACATCAACCAGGACGCGCTCGTCCGCTAAGAGAACCGACCGCAGGTAGGGGCGGCCCCCCGGGGCCGCCCCTTCGCCTGCTCCTCTCCACCTCGGGGGCATGGGCTGCCCCGACTCCGACCTACCCCGCCCCGTACCGCTCCTTGAGCATCGCCAAGGTCTTCAATTCGAGGGCCCGGAAGGCGTTGTTCTTGTCCGCATCTTCCAGCTCGATCTCCCGAGCCGCGATCTCGTGCAGGGTCGAGTCGTCGTAGGTCTCCAGGACGGCGGGATGGATGTAGAACTTGCGGCAGGTGGCCGGACGGTTGCGGAGCGACTGGGCGACCTGCTTGACCGCCTCGACGACGTTCTTCTTCCTCTGGGTCTCGGTGTCCGCGGGACCGATCCGGGAGAGGGCGAAGAAGGTCAGGACCGTCCCCCCCCAGGTGCGGAAGTCCTTGGCCGTGAAATCGTAGCCGGTGATCTCCCGCAGGTAGTCGTTGACGTCCCCCGAATCGACGTTCTTGGTCTCCCCGTTCTCGTCCAGGTAGGTGAAGAGCTCCTCCCCGGGCAGCTCCTGGCAGCGCTCGATGATCCGCGCCAGGCGGCGGTCGCGGACCCCGACGCTGTGCTGGACGCCGCTCTTGCCCCGGAACTCGAACTGGATGGTCGAGCCCGACACTTCGACGTGATCGGTGTGGAGAGTGGTCAGGCCGTAGGACTCGTTCTGCTTCGCGTACTCCTCGTTGCCGACCCGGATCAGGGTGGTCTCCAGGAGCTTGACGACCGCGGCCAGGACCTTCTCGCGCGGCATCCCGCGGAGCTTCATGTCCTCCTCCACCCGCGCCCGGATGCCCGGCAGGGCCTCGGCGAAGGCGATCATCTTCGTGAACTTGGTCTCGTCGCGCACCTCCCGCCAGTCGGGGTGGTAGCGGTACTGCTTGCGGCCGCGGGCGTCGCGCCCGGTCGCCTGCAGGTGGCCGTTCGCCCGCGGGCAGATCCAGACGTCCTTCCAGGCCGGCGGAATGGCCAGGGAGTTGATGCGGAGCCGCACCTCGGTGTCGGTGATGACCTTGCCCGCGGGGTCCAGGTAGGTCCACCCCTTGCCGCTCCGCCGCCGGCGGATACCGGGCAGGGTGTCGGTGACGTAGCGCAGACCGGCGGCCTTGGCGCTCGCCACCGGATCGGGCATCGTGGGAATGACCTCGGGTTCCATCTTCTCGACGGCCAGGACTGCCATGCAAGTAGGTCCTTGTAAGAAATGCAGACGTTTCCCGGATGGGATTCCAGAAAGGGCACCCACCTCCCGCGGAGTCTCGCGCTCCCGCCTCTCCCGCGGCTGTTCCGGCTCTTGCATCGGTCGTGCCGCGTGGGCCCGGCGGGCCTGACGGGACAGATGCGGTGTGTGGCATAGGACATGCACTTCTTGAGATATCTAGCACCGTGACCGACAAAACGAAAAAGCCAGCAATCGCCAGCGGCCGCCGCGCCGTGCATCAGGCGTGACCAGCGGAGATCGAGAGATGGTCGAAACGACGGAAAGACAACTGGAAACGCGGCCGCCCGAGGGCCTGGCCGAGCTGGCCCGGGCGCTCTCGGCCGGGGTCCTGCTGCTCAAGCCGGACGGGAGCTTCGGCGGCGCCGACGAGCGGGCCATCGCCCTCCTCTCCTGCCGGGACCGGAGCGAGCTCGCCCGCTGCTGGGAGGAGATCTCGCCGCTCCTGGCGGCGGCCGAGCCCGGGAGGGAGACGGTGCTGCTGCCGGCCGGCGAAGGCGGACGCCCGCTGCTCTTCGAGATCCACCGGCTGGCCGCCGAAGGCGGGGCCGGCGGCGCGGTGCTCCTGGTGCGCGAGCCCGAGCCGTTCGCGGGCGTGGCGGCGGACCTCCGCCTCGCCACCTACATGCGCACCCTGACCCAGATCTCCCCGGCCGTGGCCCACGACCTGCGGGCGCCGATCAACGCCATGGTCTTCAACATCGAGATCTTGAAGGAGACGATCGCCGCCGCGCGGGCCATGGAGCCCGCCGCCCGCGAGCGTCAGCTCCGCTACGTGGGGGTGCTCAAGGACGAGCTGGCGCGCCTGCACGGCGGGCTCGAGCACTTTCTCGCCCACACCTCGGCGCGCGGCGACCGCCCCGACAACCTCGACCTCCGGGAGGCGGTCCAGGAGCTCACCGCTCTCCTCGTTCCGCAGGCGCGGAAGCTCCAGGTGCAGGTCGTCCCCGACCTCCCCGAACAGCCGGTCTTGACCCAGGTCAACCGCTACCAGCTCCGCCAGGCCCTGCTCGAAGTCGGCTTGGCGGCCCTGGCCGGGGTGGCACGGGCGGGCACCCTCGCCGTCCGCCTGGAGAACACCAAGGACCGGGTCCGGATCGTCCTCTCCGGCCCCCTCGCCCCGGAAGCCCCGGCGCTCGACTTCGACCTCTCCCCCGGCACCACGCCGGCGGGCTCCGCCCGCCTCTACCATGCCCGCGCCATCCTCGCCGAGCAGGGCGGCAGGGTCGAGGTGACCGGCAACCCCCCGGGCCCGCGGAGCTTTGAGGTAGAATTGCCGGCTCCAGGGAAGGAGTGAGGATAGACATGCCACACGCACTCGCGGTTGACGACGATCCCAATTTCCTTTCCGCGTTAGCCGAGCTGATCGAGGGACAGGGCTTCACCACCAACACCGCCACCACTCTCAGGGACGCCCGCACCCAGGTCAGCCACAAGACGCCCGACGTCGCCCTGGTCGACCTCTATCTGCCGGACGGCAGCGGCATCGACCTCTTGAAGGACCTGGAGCTCGGGACCTCGACCGAGGTGGTGCTGATGACCGGCCACGCCGACGTCGAGAGCGCCGTCCAGGCCCTGCGCCTGGGGGCGAGCGACTACTTGACCAAGCCGCTCGACATCGGCCGCTTGAAGAACATCCTGGCCAACGTCGCGAGCGTCCAGCCCAGCCTGTCGATGGTCGTGCCGGCGGCCGAGGAGAAGCAGGAGGTCGGCCGGCTCGGTCTCCTCCTCGGCGCCTCCGAGCCCATGCAGGGGCTCTACGAGATGCTCAACCGGGTGGCGCCCACCGACGCCACCGTCTTCCTCATCGGCGAGAGCGGCACCGGCAAGGACCTGGCCGCCCAGACCCTCCACCACCTCTCCCGCCGCAGCAAGGGCGCCTTCCTGCCGCTCAACTGCGGCGCCATCTCCCCCACCTTGATCGAGAGCGAGCTCTTCGGCCACGAGCGGGGGAGCTTCACGGGCGCCGCGCGGCGGCACAAGGGCTACTTCGAGCGCGCGCACGGCGGCACCCTGTTCCTGGACGAGATCACCGAGATGCCGATCGAGCTCCAGGTCAAGCTCCTGCGGGTGCTGGAGACCGGCACCGTGGCCCGGATCGGCGGCGACCAGTCGGTCGAGGTCGACGTCCGGGTCCTGGCGGCCACCAACCGCGATCCGCACAAGGCTGTCCATGACGGCAAGCTCCGCGAGGACCTCCTCTACCGCCTCTCCGTCTTCCCCATCCAGATGCCTCCGCTCCGCGACCGGGGCGAGGACATCGAGCTCCTCGCCAGCTACTTCCTGGGCGAGCTCAACCAGCGCCACGGCACGTCCAAGTCCTTCACGGACGAGTCGGTGGAACGCCTGCGCGGCCACTCCTGGCCGGGGAACGTGCGCGAGCTCAAGAACGTCGTCCACCGGGCCTTCATCATGGCGGAGGAGGAGATCTCCCCGCGCTGCCTGCCGCGGGAGGTGGGCGGCGACTCGGGAACGCTGCGCAGCCTCCACTTCCAGGTCGGGACCTCGATCTCCGAGGTGGAGCGGCGGCTCATCATGGCGACCCTGGACATGCACGGCGGGAACAAGCGCAAGACCGCCGACATCCTGGGTGTCAGCTTGAAGACGCTCTACAACCGTCTCAACACCTATCGCGAGGTCTGAAAAGACCGGCTCAACCGGCTCAAGAGGACAGGTAAGGGCAACGTAAAGCTTGGCGCCGGTCCTACTTGAGGAGCCGACCCTGAGGATGTATACTCCCGTCCCGTCCGCGACTCAGCCGACCTGGGCTCTTGATTCGACGACATTCGACGGTATCCGGCGATATCCGACAACAAGGGGCGTGGCACAGAATCTGCTTTACAGGACCGCTGTGGGAGCGAGCGCGACTGCGCCACACCGAGACAGGAAGACTGAGGAGGAAGAATCGGACCATATGAACCGCAACCGCAACTCGATGCAAAGCATCCCGTTCCTCGCCGAGCGGTTGGCGCATGACACGAAGGGTGTCGGGCGGCTGATCAACTTTATCAAGGTAGGCGACCCCGCGCTGTAACCGGACGCCGATTCATCTATTCCATTCAGTCAATTCACAAGGGAGAAAGACAAATGAAGAAGGTACTCGTTCACCTGTCCATGCTTGGCCTGCTGGCCTTCCTGCTCATGCCGCTCGTCGGCTGCAAGCATGACGAGACCCCCGAGGTCGAGGAGCAGCCCGCGACTTCGACCGAGGCGCCCGCCGCCATGGGGACCGAGACGACGAGCACGTCCACGTCCACGACGACCACCACGACGGGCACCGAGTCGACCATGGGCACCGAGGGTTCCGGCTCCATGGGCACGACCGGCGGCACGACTGGCGGGACGACCGGTGGAACGACCGGCGGCGCCATGGGCACCCAGGGCACCGAGCCGCCCCCGGCTCACTGATCGCTTTCCAGCATCTCCATTCGCAAGTTAGAAGGGCGCTCTTGATCGAGCGCCCTTTTCTTTTTCAGGGACAGACCTCGCTCAGGAACGCCCCCGCCGCCTGGCGAAACTCGTCCGTCCACTCGTGCCCGCCCGGGTAGACGAGAGGCCGGACGTCGACACCTTTGGCGCGTAACACCTCGATGTCGTGTGTCATTTTGGCCTCGTCATACCACTGTTCGCGGGCGCCACGGCCGAGGAGGACGGGAGGAAAGCCGGGCAATTCGCGCGCCGCGAGCTCCGGCGGCACGTCGCCACCCAAGACGATCACCCCGCGGCAGGGGTGGCCGCTCCCCGCGGCGGCGCGGTAGGCCATCGCCGAGCCCTGGGAGAAACCGGCGAAGACGAGGCGCTCCCCCACCAGGTGCTCCCGCCGGAGCCGGGCCACCACCGCCGCTACGTAGCGCACGTTGTCCTCGATCGCCCGCTCGCGGTCGTGGCGGGTCATCCAGCTCGCCACCACCTCTCCCGCCTTGTTGTAGAAGGGATGGAGACCCTGGATCGAGCAGAGGAGGAAGCGGGAGGCGCCGGGGATGCGGGCGAGCTCCGCCAGGTGGATGGCGGCGTTCTCGCCATAGCCGTGGAAGCCGACCAGGAGCGGGACCTCCGCGAGCGGGTCGAGCGGCTCCGGAGACTGGGGCGGCTCGACTAGGTACGTGCCGTGAACGAGAGTGGCAATCTGGTGGGCTTCCATGCGGGACCTCCGACCCGCCGGAGAGCATACCTCACGCCCCGCCCCTCAAGCCCGACGCCGTTCCGCCCGCCGCTTGAGCGGCGCCGACAGCTCGCGCACCCGCTCCTCGACGGCGGCGGCGAGCCCGGGGGACTCGCCCGTCTCCTCGATTAGCCGGACGAGGGCGCTGCCGACGACCACCCCGTCGGCGATCGCCCCCACGGCCTCGACCTGGTCCGGCGACGAGATGCCGAAGCCCACCGCGAGCGGCAGGCCGAGCTTCTTGCGCAGCCGCTTGACCTCCTTCGTCAGCTCCGCCGGCAGGGCCTCACGCTCGCCGGTGACGCCGGTCCGCGAGACGTAGTAGACGAACCCGCTGGAGGCGGCGGCCACCCGGTTGACGCGATCTCGGGTGCTCGTCGGGGCGAGGAGGAAGACGGAGTCGACGCCGTAGCGGCGGAGAGCGGGCACGAGGTCGTGCTCCCCCTCCTCGGGCGGCAGGTCGACGCAGAGCACCCCGTCCACCCCGGAGGCGGCGGCCTGCTCGGCGAAGCGGTCGACGCCGCGGGCGAGGATGGGGTTGAAGTAGGTGAAGAGGACGATCGGCACCCCGACCCGGTCGCGCAGCCGGGCCACCATCTGCAGGATGCCCGAGAGCTTGGTGCCGGCGGCGAGCGCCCGGTTGGCGGCGCGCTGGTTGACCGGACCGTCGGCGATCGGGTCGGAGAAGGGCACCCCGAGCTCGATCAGGTCGGCGCCGCCGGCGGCGAGCGCCTCGACCAGGGTAGCGGTCGTCTCGAGGCTGGGATCGCCGGCCATGAGGAAGGGGATGAAGGCCGCCCTCCCCTCCTCGGCACAGCGGGCGAAAACGTCGTCGATCACGCTCATCGCGCTCCTCCGCGCCGCCGTGCCGCCGCGGCATTGAAGTCCTCGGGTTCGGGGCTGCCACCCGCGCCCGGATCGTGAGCGGCCGGGTGCTCCGCATGCTCCCGGTCGTAGTCCAAGACCGACTCGACGTCCTTGTCGCCACGGCCGGAGAGGTTGACGAGGATGATCCGCTTGCGCGACAGGCGCGGCGCCCGCTTGACCACCTCGGCGATGGCGTGGGAGCTCTCCAGGGCCGGCAGGATCCCCTCGGTCCGGGCGAGCAGGTGGAAGCCCGCGATCGCCTCCTCGTCGGTAGCGGACGAGTACTCGACCCGCCCGGAGTCGCGCAGCCAGACGTGCTCGGGGCCGACCGCCGGGTAGTCGAGGCCGGCGGAGATCGAGTGGGTGGTGGAGATCTGCCCCTCGGCGTCCTGGAGGACCATCGTGCGGGTGCCGTGGAGCACTCCCAAAACACCGCCGTCGAAGCGCGCGGCATGCTCCCCGAGCCCCCTCCCCCGCCCGCCCCCTTCGACGCCGATGAGGCGCACCCGCGGGTCGTCGATGAAGGCGGTGAAGAGGCCGATCGCGTTGCTGCCGCCGCCGATGCAGGCGACGGCCAGGTCGGGGGAATCGGTCCGCGCCTGCTTCCGGAGCTGGAGCTTCGCCTCGTCGCCGATCACCCGGTGGAAGTCGCGCACCATCCGCGGGTAGGGGTCGGGGCCGAGCACCGAGCCGAGCACGTAGTGGGTGGTGTGGACGTTGGTCACCCAGTCGCGGAGCGACTCGTTGATGGCATCCTTCAAGGTGCAGCTCCCGGAGTCAACCGGCACCACCTCGGCGCCCAGGAGGCGCATGCGGTGGACGTTCAGCCGCTGCCGGCGCATGTCCTCGCTGCCCATGTAGACGACGCAGGCGAGCCCCATCGAGGCGGCGGCGGTGGCCGTCGCCACCCCGTGCTGGCCGGCCCCGGTCTCGGCGATCACCCGCTCCTTGCCCATGTTCCTGGCGAGCAGGCACTGGCCGACGGCGTTGTTGATCTTGTGGGCGCCGGTGTGGAGCAGGTCCTCGCGCTTCAAGAAGATCCGCGCTCCGCCGAGCTCCTCGGTGAGACGCTCGGCGAAGAAGAGCGGCGTCGGGCGGCCGACGAAGTCGCCCAGGATCTGTGCCAGCTGGCGCTTGAAACCGCGCTGGCGCCGCGCCTTGTCGTAGGCGCGGGCGAGCTCGGCGAGCGGCGCCATCAACGTCTCGGGGACGAAGCGACCGCCGTAGAGTCCGAAGTAACCCGCCGGATCAGGACGGGGGCGTGCCTTGGCCATTCCTCACCTCCTCAAAAAGCCGTTCCAGGAGAGCGCGATCCTTGATGCCCGGGGCCGACTCCACCCCGGAGCATACGTCAATGCCGAAGGGCCGGCTGCCGGCGACCGCCTGGCGCGCGTTGCGCGGACGCAGGCCTCCAGCGACGAAGAGCCGCCGCCGGGCGGCGAGATCGGCGACCGAGTCGTAGGACCAGGCAAGGCCGGTGCCCCCGTAGAGAGCGGCGTGCTGGACGTCGACCAGGAGCGCCCAGACCCCCGCGTAGGGCGTGAGCGCCGCCGGGCCGGGGTCGCCGCCGGTGCGGAACGCCTTGATCGCCCGCCCGGCGAAGCGGTTGACCTCCTCCGGGGCCTCGTCGCCGCTGAACTGGAGGAAATCGAGCCCGACCTCGGAATCGATGGCCGCGACCTCGGCCGGCGGACGGTTGACGAAGACCCCCACCAGGGGGACCCGCCCGGCGACCGCGGTGGCGATCTCCCGCGCCCGGGTGAGATCCACGTAGCGCGGGCTCAACTCGCAGAAGTTCAAGCCCAGGTAGGAGGCGCCCAGCTCCACCGCGGCGAGGGCGTCCTCGGGGCGGGTGACGCCGCAGATCTTGACCTTGACGGCCATCTCCCGCGGCCCAGTCATCCCGCGAGCTCCTCGAGCTTCGCGGCCGGGTTCTCGGCTAGGAGCAGGGACTCGCCGATGAGGAAGGCATCGAAGCCGGCGGCGTGCAGGCGATCGACCGCGGCACGGCCGTCGATGCCGCTCTCGGCGACCTTGAGCGCCATGGGCGGCAGGTCGGGGAGGAGGGCGATCGAAGCACCGAGGTCGACCTCGAAGGTCCGCAGGTTCCGGTTGTTGACCCCGACCAGCTCCCACGGAGAGCCGGTGAGCTTGGCGACGTCCTCCCGGGTGTGGGTCTCGATCAGGGGGACGAGCCCCAGGCCCCGGGCCTGGCCGGCGTAGCAGAGGAGCTCGTCCGGCTCGTAGAGGGCGGCGATGAGAAGGATGGCGTCGGCCCCCGCCTCCTTCGCCCAGACGAGCTGGACCGGATCGACGATGAAGTCCTTGGCGATCGCCGGGAGCCCCGAGGCATGCCGGCAGGCGGCGAGCAGCTCGTAGCCGCCGTGGAAGAAGTCGGGCTCGACGACGACCGAGAGCGCCGTGGCGCCATGGGCGGCGTAGGTCTCGGCCTGAACGGTAGGATCGAGCCGGCCGGCAAGGGAGCCCAGGCGCGGCGACCCCATCTTGACCTCGGCGATGATCGCCGGGAGCCCGCGCTCCTTGCGGGCGGCGAGAGCGCCCAGGAAGGCGTTCTCGGCCGGGGTGAGCGGCGCGCCGTCCGCGAGTTTCACGGCGACCCCCGCGCCGTCCGTCGCCAATGTCTCCGCCATGACCCGTTCCCGGCGGCGGGTGGTGATCCGCAGGAGGACGTCGGCCGGAGCGCTCATGCCGCCGCTCCCACCGACGCTCCTACCGGAAAGCTCCGCAGCTCTTCGAGCTTGACGGCGCCCGCCCCGGAGGCGAGGGTGGCGCGGGCGAGCTCGACCCCCTCCTCCAGGTCCGCGACGGCGCCGCCCAGGTAGAGGACGGCGCCGGCGTTGAGCGCGGTGACGTCGGCGAGCGGCCCGGGCTCGCCCGCGAGCAGCCGGCGCATGAGGGCGGCGTTCTCCTCCGGCCCGCCGCCCGCCAAGTCGCTCAAGGACACCCGGGGGAGGCCGAAGCGCTCCGGCTCCAGGGTGTAGGAGCGCACCTCGCCGCCGATCACCTCGCTCACCCGGGTGGAGCCGGTCGTCGTGATCTCGTCCAGGCCGTCGCTCCCGTGGACGACCATGGCATGCTCGCTCCCGAGGTCGGCCAGGACCTGGGCGATCACCGGGACCAGATCGGCGGCATAGACCCCCATGAGCTGGCGGCGGGCGCCGGCCGGGTTGGTCAGGGGCCCGAGGAGGTTGAAGATCGTCCGCATCCCCAGCTCGCGGCGCACCGGCATCATCACCCGCATGGCGGGGTGGAGGAAGGGCGCGAAGAGGAAGGCGATGCCGATCGTATCCAGGGCGCGGCCGGAGACTTGGGCGGTGACCTCGATCGGCACCCCGAGGGCGACCAGTACGTCGGCGCTCCCCGAGCGGCTGGAGACCGAGCGGTTGCCGTGCTTGGCGACGGGCAGGCCGGCGGCGGCGGCGACCAGGGCGGCGGCGGTCGAGATGTTGAAGGTCCCCCGGCCGTCGCCGCCGGTGCCGCAGGTGTCGACCACCCGCTCCCGGCCGTGGGGGATGGGGGTCAGCCGCCGGCGCATGGCCGCCGCCGCGCCGCAGATCTCGGCGACCGCCTCCCCCTTCATCCGCAGGGCGACGAGGAGTGCCGCCTTCATGGGATCGCTCACCTCTCCGTCCATCAGGAGACCGAAGAGCTGCTCGGTCTCCTCACACGAGAGGCTCTGCCCGGAGGTCAGGCGGCCGAGCGCGGCTTTCGGGTCGATGACGTCGATGGTTTCGGTCATGGGCGTCACGCTCCCGCCGCCGCCGCCAGCACCGGCAGCACCGGCGATATTGGCGATACCGGCGATACTGGCGGCTGGCAGAGGTCGAGGAAGTTGCCGAGCAGGTGGGCGCCGGAGCCGGTCAGCACCGACTCGGGGTGGAACTGCACCCCCCAGTAGGGGAGGTCCCGGTGGCGCATCGCCATGAGCTGGCCGTCGTCGCTCCAGGCCAGCGGAAGGAGCTCGGGAGGCAGGGTCTCCTCGCTCACCACCAGGCTGTGGTAGCGGGTGGCCTCGAACGGGTTGGGCAGGTCGGCGAAGACCCCGTAGCCCAGGTGGCGGACGGGCGAGGTCTTGCCGTGCATCAACCGTGGCGCGCGGGAGACGACGGCGCCGAAGGCGAGCCCCAGCGCCTGGTGGCCGAGGCAGACCCCGAGGAGGGGGACGGGGACCCGGCTGCGGAGCAGCTCGACGCAGACCCCGGCCCCCTCCGGCCGGCCGGGGCCGGGCGAGAGGACGATCCCCTGTGGTTCGAGGGCGAGCATGCCGGCGACCGAGAGGGCGTCGTTGCGCACCACCTCGACCTCCGCTCCCGCCGCGGCAAGCACCTGCACGAGATTGAAGGTGAACGAATCGTAGTTGTCGACCATCAAGATCATGACGGCTCCTTGAGCTTTTCGGCCAGTGCCACCGCCGCGAGCAGAGCCGCGGCCTTGTTCTCGGTCTCCCGCTCCTCGGAGGCGGGATCGGAATCGGCCACGATGCCGGCGCCGGCGGTGACCGAAGTCTCGTTGCCCGTCACCACCAGGGTGCGGATGGCGATGCAGGTGTCGATGTCGCCCGAGTAGGAGAAGTATCCCACTGATCCGGCGTACGGGCCGCGCGCCAGCGGCTCCAGCTCGTCGATGATCTCCATGGCCCGGATCTTGGGGGCGCCGGAGACGGTGCCGGCCGGGAAGCAGGCGAGGAAGGCATCCAGGCTGTCCTTGTCCGCCGCCAGCTCGGCCTCGACCGAGGAGACCATGTGCATGACGTGGCTGTAGCGCTCGACCTCCATGAAGGTCGGCACCCGGACGCTCCCCGGCACCGCCACCCGGCCGAGGTCGTTCCTCCCCAGGTCGACCAACATGACGTGCTCGGCCCGCTCCTTGGGGTCGGCGAGGAGGTCCTCGCCCAGGCTCTGGTCGCCGGCTTCGTCGGCGCCGCGCGGCCGGGTGCCGGCGATGGGGCGGGTCTCGATCCGGCGGCCGGTCTTCCGCACCAGCATCTCGGGCGAGGCCCCCACGAGCGCCGCGTCCGGAGTCTCCAGGAGCACCATGTAGGGGCTCGGGTTGACCATGCGGACGGCGCGGTAGAGAGCGAGGGGCTCGACCCGCCGGGGCACCGTGAAGCGGCGGGCGAGGACGACCTGGAAGATGTCGCCGGCCGCGATGTGCTCCTTGGCTTCGAGCACCGCCCGCCTAAAGCTCGCCCCATCGAGGCTCGCGGTGACGTCGGCCGGCGGCTTCGGGGTGAACGACGGCATGGCGATCCCGCCGCTCGGCGCGCCTTCGATCAGGAGGCGGGAGAGGCGGGCGAGCTCGCGCTCGGCTTCGACCATGCTCACCTCCCCCTCGACCTCGTTGGCGACCGCGAGCACCCGCTGGCGGGCGTGGTCGAAGATCACCAGGGTGTCGAAGCGGGCGAGGAGGGCGATGGGGAGCCCGAACGGATCGGGGTGCCGGGTGGGCAGCCGCTCGACCAGGCGGATGGTGTCATAGCCGAAGTAGCCGACCAGGCCGCCGGTGAAGGGGATGGGGCCGGGGTCGGCGACGGTGCCGCGGATCACCGCGCGGAGCGCTTCGAGGGGCGGCCCCGGCAGGCGCTTGCGCTCGCCCGCCCGTTCGACCTCCAGGTGGTCCTCGTAGAGCCGGAAGATCTCGCGCGGACCGGCGCCCAGGAAGCTGAAGCGCGAAACCCGCTCGCCGCCGGCCACGCTCTCCAGGAGGAAGTGGCAGGGGGAGGTCTCGGCGAGCCGGCGGTAGACGCCCAGGGGAGTCAGGCTGTCGGCCAGGAACTCGCGGAGGTGGGGCACCGCGCGGCGTGGGGTCTCAACGGCCATGGGTCTCTCCTTCCGGCTGCGGTTTCCCGGGCTTTTCCGGCTTCTCCGACCGGCGCAGCAGCTCGGCGGCCACCTCCTCGGGGCCCACGCCGCTCGCCAGCAGGAGGACGAGCAGGTGATACAGGAGGTCGGCCGTCTCGCCGACCAACTCGCCGCCGCTGCCGGGGTGGGAGGCGACGGGCGCCAGGGCGGCGACGACGGTCTCGACCGCCTCCTCCCCCACCTTCTGGGCGATCCGGGGTAGGCCGGCGGCGAGGAGGCGGGCGGTGTAGCTCGCCCCCGAGCCAATATCGCCGGCTGCACGGCGAGCCTCTAAAACCTCCATCAGCCAGCCGAGCTCCAGGCGCGAGGGGTTGGGCTCGAAACAGCTCCGGGTCCCCCGGTGGCAGGTCGGGCCGTTCGCCCGCGCCCGCACCAGGAGGGCGTCGCCGTCGCAGTCGGCGGTCACCGAGACGGCTTCTAAGGTGTTCCCCGAGGTCTCCCCCTTCTTCCAGAGGGCCTGGCGCGA
>JAXDLD010000349.1:0-8153 GCA_034666805.1 Acidobacteriota bacterium | reverse complement strand
GCCGCCGCCCGGACGGCTGTGACGATCCTCCAGGCGGAGGGGGCTGCAGCGCGCCAGACCCGACGGGACCAGGAGCGCCGCGCCGCTACCCTCGCCGCCTCGATCGGCGAGCGCGAGCGGACTCTGGCCGACCTCGTCCGCCGGCGTGCGCTCCTCGATCAGCGCCGCGAGACCGACACCGCCGAACAGGAACGTGCCGCCGCTTCCACTGCCGAGCGGACGACTCGCCTCGACCGCCTGGCCGCCGAGCTCGCCGACTTCCCCGCCATGACCGGGCGCGCCCTGGTCGACGAGGTGACCTGCCCCGCCCGCTACGAGCTGATCCCGACGGAAAGCGAGGAGCGCTGCCACCTCGCGGTCTACGACTTCGGGGTCAAGCGCAACATCCTGCGCTCTTTGACGGAACGCGGGGCGCGGCTCACGGTCCTCCCCGCCCGCACCCCGGCCTCCGAATGCCGGGCCCTGGGTGTCGACGGGGTCATCCTGTCGAACGGGCCGGGCGACCCGGAGCCGCTCACCGGCATCGTCGAGGCCGTGCGCGAGCTGATCGGCGCCGGCATCCCCACCTTCGGCATCTGCCTCGGCCACCAGCTCCTCGGTCTCGCCCTCGGCGGCTCCACCTTCAAGCTCGGCTTCGGCCACCACGGCGGCAACCAGCCGGTCCACAACCTCCTGACCGGCAGGGTGACGATCACCAGCCAGAACCACGGCTTCGCCGTCGACCCCGCCTCGCTCCCCCCCTCCTGCCGGGTGACCGAAGTCAACCTGAACGATGGCACGGTCGAGGGCTTCGACGTCGCCGGCAAGCCGATCTTCTCCGTCCAGTACCATCCCGAGGCCGCCCCCGGCCCGCACGACGCCTCGCCGCTCTTCGACCGCTTCCTCGCCGCGGTCGGCGCGTGAAGGACGAAGCCCCGCTCGCCGGTCCGCTCTCCTGGGTCATCGCCTGGCGCTTCCTCCGCGGGCCGCGGAGCCGGCTCCTGGGGGGCACCGCGCGCTCGGCTCTCTTGGCCACCGCTCTCGGGGTCACCGCCATGGTCATCGCCATGGGCCTGATGAGCGGCTACCGCGAGGACCTGGAGAGCAAGCTCATCCGCGGCAACGCCGCCGTCCTCGCCTACCCGGTGGGCAACAAGGGGGTCCGGCTCGATCCCAAGAAGGAGGCCGCCCTCCGCGCCATCCCCGGGGTGCGGAAGATCGGCCGGGTGGCCTACGGCCAGGGATCGCTCGCCAGCTCGGCCCGGCCGCAGGGGGTGTCGGTGGTGCTCCGCGGGATCGATCCCGGCGGCGGGCAGCTCACCGCCGGCGCCGGCCAGCTCCGCCCCGGTCCGGACGGCATCCCGCGGACCGTCCTCGGGGCCGACCTGGCGCGGAAGCTCGGGGTGAAGCCGGGGGACACCCTGCGGCTCGTGGCCCTGGGGTTCGCCGCCGAACGCCCGCGCTTCCGCTACCAGAGCCTGAAGCTCGCCGGCACCTTCAAGACCGGCTTCGCCGAGTTCGACCGCACCTGGGTCCTCCTCGACCGGCCGCTGGTCGAGGGGATGATCGGCGGCGAGGTGGCGATCGACCTCCTGGAGTTCACCCTTAGCGACCCCGCCGCGGCGCCGCGGACGGCGGAGAGGATCTCGGCGATCCTCACCTCGGACTTCGTCGTCACCGACTGGCAGCAGTTGAACCGCGAGCTGTTCACCGCCTTGAAGCTCCAGCAGGTGGCCCTCTTCCTCGTCTTGGGGCTCATCGTCCTCGTCTCGACCTTCAACGTCGCCTCGACCCTGGTCGTCCTCGTCCGCGAGCGGATGCGCGACCTCGGGGCACTGGGCGCCCTCGGGCTCTCCCCGGTCCGCCTGTCGCGGGTCTTCCTTCTCTATGGTGGACTCCTGGGGGGGCTCGGGACTCTCCTCGGAGTCGCCATCGGCTGGACCGCCTGCTGGGTCCTGACCACCTTCGAGCTCATCCGCTTCGATTCCGAGGTGGCGGCCATCTACTTCATCAGCTCCGTCCCCTTCCGCGTCCGCCCCGGCGACCTCCTGGCGGTCGTCGTCTTCGCGCTCCTGGTGACCCTCCTCGCCTGCTGGGCGCCGGCCCGGCGGGCCGGCCGGATCGAGCCGGCGGTCGCTTTGCGGTACGAGTAGGTGCCGGGCGAAAAAGATAAGGGGGGCCGGCTTTCCGGCCCCCCTCGGGTCTGGCGCGCGGCCTAGACTGCAAGCCACGGTACAAGGAGGGTGGTACCGCGGGGCGGACAACGTACCGCCATGTTGGGTCTCGCTGCCGGCGGCGGACGCTCGTCGGCGGATTCCCGGTAGGAAAAGCTTGCGGCAATACATCTATCGCAATTTTGCAAGATAAGCAAGGGGGTCGTGTGATTTCTTTCGCACGAATCTGGGGACCGACCCTGGACGGCCGGGGCCTGATAGATTTGCCGGCATGGACCAGGGCTTCCGAGGTCTCCCGCGGCGCCTCCGGCAGCGACTCCGCCATCTCGACTTCACCCTCGCCCGCCGCTTCGGCCTCGCCACCCGGGAGGACCGGATCTTCTTCCTCCTCATCCCCCTGACCGGCATCCTCGCCGGCAGCCTGGGCCTCCTCGTCAGCGGCTTTACCCACGGCCTCCAGGATCTCCTCTGGGGGCATGCCACGAGCCTCTTCGCCGCCGCCTACCATGCCCGCTGGTGGCGGAAGGTCGCCGCGCCGGGGGTGGGCGGCGTCTTCGTCGCCCTCATCCTCTGGCTGGGGAAGACGCGGGTCGGCGGGCACGGCACCTCCAGTCTCATCGAGTCGGTGGCCTTGAAGAACGGGCGGATCGAGCCGCGGCCGGTCCTCCTCACCGTGCTCGCCGGGGTGGCGACGGTGGGGAGCGGCGGCTCGCTGGGCCGCGAGGGGCCGATGGTGAGCCTCGGGGCCATGGTCTCCTCCTGGCTGGGGTCGCGCTTCCGCCTCTCCCCGCACCGGGTGAAGATCCTCCTCGGCTGCGGCGCCGCCGCCGGCATGGCGGCGATCTACAACACCCCGATCGGCGGCGCCCTCTTCGCCATGGAGGTGATCCTCGGCAACTTCGCCCTGGAGATCTTCGGCCCCATCGTCGTCTCCTCGGTCCTGGCGACGGTGATCGCCAGGAGCTTCCACGGCCCGGCCCCGATCTACGCCACCCCCGACTACTCGCTGGTCTCGGGCTGGGAGCTCGTCGCCTACGCCGGCCTCGGGCTCGTGGGCGCCCTGGTCTCGATCGCCTTCATCCTCGCCATGCGCGGGGCGGAGCGCGGCTTCGCCCGCCTGCCGGCGCCCGCCGCCGTCAAGCCGATCCTTGGGCTTCTCCTCCTGGGCGCCCTCGGGATCTACGTCCCCCACGTCTACGGCAACGGCTTCGAGACCATCACGATGGCTCTCCACGATCACCTGCCGCTCGTCCTCCTCTTCACGCTCCCGCTCTGGAAGCTGCTGGCGACGGCGCTCACCTCGGGGAGCGGCTGCGCCGGGGGGATGTTCACGCCCTCGCTCTTCGTCGGCTCGCTCGTGGGCGGCGCCTACGGGCACTGGATCCACTCCCTCTGGCCGGCCTCGACCGCCTCCCCCGGCGCCTATGCCGCCGTCGGCATGGCGGCGATCGCGGCCGGCACCAGCCACGCGCCGATCAGCGCCATCCTCATCCTCTTCGAGTTCACCGGCAACTACGACCTGATCCTGCCGCTGATGATCGCGGCCATCCTCTCGAGCCTGGCGGCGGCGGCCCTCTACCCCTACTCGATCTACACCGAGTCGCTGCGGCGGCGCGGGGTCGACGTCACCTGGCGGATGGAGGAGGCGGTCCTGGCAGCGCTCAAGGCCGAGGACCTCGCCCGCCCCGACCTCGAGGTCCTCCACCCCGGTGACGACTACAAGAAGGTGGTCGACCGCTTCCTTGAGGCGCGGCGGCAGCGGCTCTTCGTGGTCTCGACCGACATGCTGCTCCTGGGGGCGATCTCGATCCACGACATCAAGCAGGCGCTCGACGACCCGGAGAGCCTGACCGCTGTCCTGGCGCACGACCTCATGCTGCCAGTGCCCCAGGTGATCCGGCCGGACGAGCGCCTCCACCGCGCCACCGAGGCCTTCGCCACCAGCGACTTCGAGCGCCTGCCGGTGGTCGACAAGGACGGCAAGCTGGTCGGCGTGCTCTCCAAGCGCGACCTCCTGGCGGTCTACGCCCAGGAGGTGCTCGGCCGCCCCGCCCTCCTCGCCACCTTCGTGTCGAGCAAGGATTCGCAGCCCTCCCGCGACTACGTCGAGCTGCCGCCCGACTTCGCGCTCCGCATGGTGCCGGTGCCGCCGGAGCTAGTGGGTCTGACCCTGGCCGAGGCCCGCCTGCCGCAGACCGTGGGCGCCCGGGTGATCGAGGTCAAGAGGCAGAACGACACAAGGGTGATCCCGGCCGGCGACACCCTCCTCCTCGCCGGGGACACCCTGATCGTCGTCGGGCCGACCGCGATGGGGGAGACCCTCTCGGTGCCGGAGGGGATGGAGGGGGCGAAGACCGTCCTACTCGCCAAGGCGGCGGCGCCGTTCGAAGCCCCCCCAGGGCAGGGAGTGATCGGCGGGTGAACGGCGGATGACCGGCGACCCGGACGACCGCGACCTCCTCGCCCGCCTGGGCACCTCCGCCGGGCTCTGCGCCACCTGCGTCCACCGCGACCTCAAGGCCTCGGCGCGGAGCGTCTTCCTGCGCTGCAAGCTGGCCGACGTCGACCCGCGCTTCCCGCGCTATCCGCCGCTGCCGGTGCTCGGCTGCCCGGGGTGGCGGATGGAGCCGCCCGTCTCGGCGTAGCCTCTCCCTCCTCGATCCTCCCGTCCAAGGCGATCCGTCGGTCGCCGGCGTCCCAGGGGCAGCGGCCGCCCCTGCGTCGTCGGTCGTCGGCGTCCCAAGGGCAGCGACCGCCCCTGCGTCGCCGGTCGTCGGCGTCCTAAGGGCAGCGACCGCCCCTGCGTCGCCGGTCGTCGGCGTCGTAAGGGCAGCGACTGCCCCTGCGTCATCGGTCGTCGGCGTCCTAAGGGCGGCGACCGCCCCTGCGTCGTCGGTCGTCGGCGTCGTAAGGGCCGCGACTGCCCCGGCGTCGTCGGTCGCCGGCGTCCCAAGGGCAGTGGCCGCCCCTGCGTCGCCGGTCGTCGCGGTCCGGCTACTCGCGCGGGGCGCCAAGAGGCGGCCCTCCGGCATCCCTGATATGGTAGTGAAGAAAGGAGATTCCGATCCCATGAAACGCACGGCCACCCTCTTCCTCTTCGCCCTCCTCCTCTCAGCCATCGGCGCCACCGCCCTCCCGAGCCAGCCGGCCGCGCAGTGCACGGCCGCGCAGCCCTCCTTCCTCTCCGGAGCTCAGGAGCTCCTGGCGCCCTCCGCCCTCGACGGGGCGATACCAGCCTCCCCCACTTGCAACCAGGCGTGCACCAACCAGCGCGACGCATGCAGGGCCACGTGCAACGGGAGCACCCGTTGCCTCAACGGCTGCTACAATCAGTGGGGCGCCTGTCTCTGTCTCTGCAGCCCGATCTACTGCTGAGTCGGGGTGCTCCCGGTCTGGCGTAAGTCATGGCTGTGCTTGGTGTTAGAGTAGGGGCCATGAGATCAGCGCGGCGAGCACCGGAGCGGAGATCATGATCGAGAAACTCTCACTCCGGAATTTCAGAGTCCTACGAAATGTCGATGTCGACCTGCGGCCCTTTTCATTGCTCGTAGGCCCCAACGCTTCCGGTAAGAGCAGCCTACTCAAGGCTCTGGAAATTCTTACGCGCTACATCGCCGGCCAAGGTTCAGCCTTTTCCGGGGAGTTGGCCGCGAATGAATTGCTTAGCCGTACGCCCAAGGGAGACCTGAGGCTATCTTGCAAGGGCCACTATTCTGGAGAAGAATTGTCCTTCTCCTTAGTTGTGCCTGGATATATGCCATTGGAAGGTCGATGGCGGGGAAAGCAGCTCACGCAGAACGTCTTAGATGACTTGGCACAAATCATACGGCCCGCCGCCCTGCTGAACTTGGATGTCAAGAAGCTGGCGGCTCCTTACGTCCCTCAAGCAGTCACTTTGGCCTTGCCCAACGATGGCGAGGGATTGTCGTCGATTTTGGCAGGGCTTTACCTCCAACATCCCAAGCGTTTCGTAGATCTTATTGAGCAACTCAGGGAGATCGTCCCGGGCGTACTGAACGTCCGGTTCAAACGGACTCCTCTGAAGAACGGGATCGCTGATGAATTGCTCTTTGACATGCAGGGGGCGGAAGACATCCCAGCCTTCGCGATCAGCGATGGGACTCTCCTAACCTTGGGACTCTTGACTATCCTCGCGGCGCCGGAACCGCCGCAATTGGTACTGATCGATGAGCTCGAACGCGGTCTCCACCCTAAGGCATTGGCCGATCTAGTGCAGCAACTCCGGCGTCTCCAGGAGCAAAACCCCGAGCTCCAGATCGTCGCGACCAGCCATTCTCCCTATCTGCTCGACCATTTCAAGGCGGAAGAGATCCTCCTTACCTCTCTCGACGCGGAGGGCTACGCCGCCGTCAAGCCGCTCACCGACCACCCCGAGTACGAGCGCTGGAAGGACCTGATGGCGCCCGGAGAGTTCTGGAGCACGGTCGGGGAAAGCTGGATCACGGAAGGTGACTCGAAGAAGGCTTCCGCGACCGGTCGATGAGCGCCACGCCAGCCTACATTCTCGCGATCGTCTGTGAGGCGGCGGCGGATCGGGACACCGCTACCGAGCTTGCGGATCGGGTGCTCTGTCGAGAGGTGGACTGGCTCGAACCGGAGAGCCTGCCGCTCTATCGCCGTTGGCAGGGTCTCGAAGAGGGGAGCCGCCATCTCGAATGGCACTGGATCAAGAGCCTCGCCGAGGGGCATCGGTTCAAGCCACACGGTCACTTTCGCGGCGAGCCTGGCGATCTCAACGCCCACGAAGCGCACAAGGCTCTCCTGCTTCTCGTAGAGGCGAGTCCGGACGCCGTGGTCCTCGTGCGGGATACCGATGGTGAAGAAAGGCGGCGGAGAGGGCTGGAGCAGGCGCGGGACGACCGACCCTGGCCCTTTCCCGTGGTCTTAGGACTGGCCCATTCGAAGCGCGAATGTTGGGTGCTCGCCGGCTTTCACCCTCAGACCTCCTCCGAGGAGAAGACCCTCGCCCGCCTCCGGAAGGAGCTGGGCTTCGACCCCTGCACCGGGGCGGAGGGCCTCTACGCCAGCAGCCCAGGCGCGCAGCGCGATGCGAAGCGCGTATTGGCAGCCTTGGTCCAAGGTCCTGACCGTGAACGCGCCTGCTGGGCCGACGCGGATTTAGAAGTCCTCGAAGAGCGAGGCCAGAGCACCGGCCTGGCCGAGTACCTGGGTGAGGTGCGGTCTCGGCTTGTCCCTCTATTTCTGCGCGGTGACGCGGAGTAGCGGATGATCCTCACTCCTTGATCACGACCCCCCGCCGGCCGAGCAGCTTCTTCAGCCGCTCGTAGAGGTTGTGGCCGAGGAGCTTGTGGGCGGTCTGGGTGATGTCGCGCAGCACGACGCGGAGGTCCTCGTCGCCGCTCCAGTGCTTCCTGGCGTAGGGCTCGAGCTCGCCGCCGAAGGCCTGGGAGAGGACCGCCGCGGCGAGCACCAGGTCGTCCAGGTAGCCGACCGGACCCAGGATCGCCTCCGGCAGGAGGTCGAAGGGGAGGATGAAGTAGGCGAGGGCGCCGCCGATCATCGTGCGGGCGGCGCGGGGGACGCTCTTGTCCAGGGTCAGGCGGACGAGGAGGATGAAGACGTCCGGCACCAGGAGGAGCATGCGGGCCGCGTCGCCCGGGAGCTTCCCGGCATGCTTCTCGATCGCTCCGACGATCTTCTCGCGGAGGGTGTCGTAGAAGGAGAGGAGCCCGGTGCTCGGCAGGTCCGTCCCCCTGGCGAGAGCGGTCTCCGACTCGGCCTCCGCCGCGTCGACGTCGAACGAGGCCAGGTCCTCCGCCACCGCGGCCGAAATCTCGTCGGTGGCGCCCTTCACTTTGTCGTCCATATCGCTCGCTCCCCGCCCGGGATGATGCCATCCCACCGGGCGGCACCATCTTAGGACAGGCGGGCCTAAAAGAGATATGCCAGGGCGAAGCCGGCCTGGGCGGCCATCATCATCAGATACATGTGCTTCCAGGAGGGGTGGTTCTCGGTCTC
>JAXDLD010000348.1:0-5237 GCA_034666805.1 Acidobacteriota bacterium | reverse complement strand
ATCGCCCCGGGGACAAGCGGCTCGTCGCCTACGTGGTGGCCGCCGGCGAGCCGGCCGCGGCAGTCGCGGCGGTCGCGGGGGAGGATCTGCGGGGCTTCCTCTCCGAGCGGCTCCCGGCTTACATGGTGCCCGCGGCCTTCGTGTTCCTCGACGCCTTCCCCTTGACCCCCAACGGCAAGGTCGACCGCCGTGCCCTGCCCGCGCCTCAGGCCGACAACTCCGACTTCCTCCCCCCCCGCACCCGCCTGGAGCTGGAGCTCGCCGGGATCTGGGAGGAGCTGTTGGACCTCCGCCCGATCGGCGTGCGCGATAACTTCTTCGCCCTGGGCGGCCACTCGCTCCTCGCGGTGCGCCTCCTGACGCGCATCGAGGAGCGCTACGGCCGGACCCTCCCGCTCACCGAGCTCTTCCGCGGCGGGACAATCGAGGAGCTCGCCCAAGCGCTCACCCGCGTCACCTCGACCCCGTCTTCCTCTCCTCTCGTCCCGCTGCGGGCGACCGGCACCCGCCCGCCCCTCTTCCTCGTCCATCCGGTGGGCGGAGGCGCCCTGGTCTATCGGGAGCTGGCAGAGCTCCTGGGTCCGGAGCAGCCCGTCTATGGGTTTCAGGCCCGCGGCCTGGAATCTGGAGAGGAACCCATACCGGAGATCGAGGAGATGGCGCGCATCTATCTCGAGGCGGTCCGCATCGTCCAGCCGCAGGGTCCCTATGCCCTGGCCGGCTGGTCGTTCGGCGGCCTCGTCGCTTTCGCCATGGCCCGCCAGCTGGAGGATGTCGGCGAGAGCGCCCGGCTGATCCTCTTAGACACCCAGGCTCCGGGGCTCGTCCCGGCGCCGGAGGTCGACGACGCGGTGGCCCTGGCGCTCTTTGCCGCCGAGGCGGGCCTCCCCTGGGAAGAGCCGGAGACGCTGGCGACGCCGACGAAGGACGAGCCGCTCGCCCGCCTCGCCACCCTCGCCGAGCGGGCCCAGCTCCTGCCGCGGGGGGCCGGCGAGGCCCATCTGCGGCGGCGGCTCGCGGTCTTCAAGACGCATGGTGAGGCGGCGCGCCGCTACGTGCCCGGCTTCTACGGCGGTCGACTCACCCTGCTGCGGGCCGGCGAGCTGGCCACCCCCGAGGCCGCCGCCTGGGTCGAGCGGCACCCCGACTACGGATGGGGAGCGCACGCGCCGGCCGTGGACCTCCAGATCCTGGCCGGCGGGCATTTCACGCTGCTGCGGGAGCCCTCTGTAGCCTCCCTTGCCGAGCTGCTCCGCGGCCTGCTGGCCTAGGGCTAAGCCGGCTCTACTCGTTGCGGAGCGCGATCATGGGGTCGACCCGGGTTGCCCGGCGCGCCGGTAGATAGGTGGCGAGGAAGCCGACCAGCGCCAGGATCAACAGGATTCCGATGAAGGTCGTGGGATCGGTCGGGCTCACCTCGTAGAGCAGGCTCCGCAGGAAACGGGTGAGCGCGAGGGCCCCGAGAAGGCCCGCGGCCATGCCGGCCAGGGTGAGCTTCAGGCCATTGCGGACGACCATCTTCTGCACGTCGCCGGGGTGGGCGCCCAGGGCCATGCGGACGCCGATCTCCCGCACCCTCTGGCTCACGGAGTAGGACATCACTCCGTAGAGCCCCACCGCCGCCAGGATCAGCCCGATGCCGGCGAAAAGGGTGACCAGAATGGCGCTGAACTTCTTCTGGGCCAGCGACTCGGCGAGCAGCTCGCGGGTCGGCGCGATCTGGAAGATCGGGAGGGTGGGATCCACCTCGTGAATGGCGCGGGAGAGAGCAGGGGCCAGCGAGACCGGGTCCTGGCGGGTGCGCACCGCCAAGTTGACGTTGGTGGCCCAGACGACGACGTTGGCAAACTGGGGGTAGGGGAGGTACCAGGTGATGTCGCACTCCGCTCGGAGCTTTTCGTCCTTGACGTCCTTGGCGACGCCGACGATCGTCATCCAGGGGTGATGCGACTCCTGGGGCCCCGGCTTCAACCGCCGGCCGAGCGGGCTCTCTCCGGGAAAGAAGCGCTTGGCCAGCCGCTCGCTGATGATGACCGCCTGGGTGGCGCCCTCCCGGTCGGCGGGAGTGAAGCTGCGGCCCGCCACGAGGGGGATGCCCATGCTCTCCAGATAGCCGGGGGTGATGATCCGGTTGTTGACGATCTGGAATTCGCCCAGCCGGTGGACCGGCCGCCCCTCAATGCTGAAGCCGCCGAAGTCGTTGTTGATGTTGACCGGCAGGTTGGAGGTGACGCCGGCGGAGACCACCCCGGGCAGGCTACGGACCCGCGCGAGCAGGCTCTCGACCACGGCGACCCTCCGCTGGGGGTCTCCATAGCGGCTCTCGGGGAGGATGGTACGCAGGGTGAGCACCCCCTCGCGGCTGAAGCCGGGGTCGACCTTGAGCAGGCGGTCGAAGCTCTTCAGGGTCAGGCCGGCGCCGACCAGGAGCACCAACGCCACCGCGACCTCGACGACCACCAGGAGGCCCAGGGCCCGGCGGCCGCCCCGGCTGCCGCTGCTCCTGCCGCTCGCCTCGTTCAAGAGGAGTTGGAGGTCCGGCCGCGAGGCCTTGACCGCCGGCGCCAGGCCGAAGCTCACGCCGGTCAGGATCGAGAGCACGAAGGCGAAGGCGAGCACGGGGCCGTCGATCCGGACGTCCTGGTAGAAGGACGCCATGGTGGCGACCGGTGAGAGCGCGACGAGCGGCTTGATCGCCCAGAAGGAGAGCAGGACTCCCAACCCGCCGCCCAGGATGGAGAGCACCAGGCTGTCGGTGAGGAACTGGCGGACCAGCCGGCGCCGGCCGGCCCCGATCGCCGACCGGATGGCGACCTCCTGGGTTTGCGCGTGCGCGCGGGCGAGGAGGAGGCTCGCGATGTTGGTGCAGGCGATGAGCAGCACGAAGGCCACGGCGGCGAGCATGAAGAAGAGCTTCGGCCGGATGTCGCCGGTCAGTTCCTCGCGCATCGACCGCACGTCGCTGCCGATATCCGCGTTTTCGGGGTACTGCTGGGCCACCCGCTGAGTGATCCCCTTCATCTCGGCCTGCACCCGCTTCAGGTTCACTCCCGGACGCATCCGCGCGAAGGCGGTGATCGTCCGCTGCTGCATCGGCGCGCTCGGGTTGCTGCCGAGCGGCAGCCAGATCTCCGACTGGTAGGGGAACTGGAAACGGGGGGAGAGCACGCCGACCACCGTGTAGCTCGCGCCGTCGATGAGGATCTGCCGCCCGACCAGGCCCGGGTCGGCGCCGTAGCGGCGGTGCCAGAGCCCGTTGCCGACCAGCGCCACCCTGGCCGGCGCCCCCGTCCGGTCCTCCTCGGGCAGGAAGAGGCGGCCGACGACCGCTTCGAGCCCAAGGGTGCTAAGCCAGTCGGCCGAGACCCGCGCCCCTTCGAGCCGTTCGGGGTCGCCATCTCCGGTGAGGTTGAAGCTGCTGTTCTCGAGCGCACCCATCGATTCGAGGAGCTTCGTCTGCGCCTTGAGCGCCGCGTAGTCGCGGGGCGAGACGGCCACGCGCTCCTCCTCGCCCATCATTTTGTGGGTCGAAACGATCATTACCACGCGGTCGATGTTCTTGACCGGCAGCGGCCGGAGGATGACCGCGTTGACGACGCTAAAGATCGCGGTGGTGGCGCCGATCCCCAGAGCCAGGCAGACGAGAGCCAGAGTTGAGATGAGCGGCGTCTTGCGCAGGTTGCGCAAACTCACTTTGATGTTCTGGAGAACTGCTTCCATGGCGGCCTCCGGATCCCTGCCCGCGAGGGGGCTGTAACAACTTTGGAGAGTATGCCAGAAGATAGGATTCTGATCGTGTCCGGAGAGGAAGTCGCGGGGGAACCCTGGGTCACCTGCCGTCCTGTTCACGGGGAACCAGGACACGGCGATCGAAGATCGCGCCGCCCAGGTTGCCGCGGCGGCGGAGCTCCCCCTTGTTGACCTTGTTCGTCTCCGTCCTCGGCAGGGCGGAACAGAGCTCGAAGTAGCGCGGGACCTCGAACTCAGCGAGGAAACCCCGGCACCACTCGCCGAGCTCCGCCAGGTCGATCGACCGCCCTGGTTTAACCACCACGAAGGCCTTCACCTCTTCGCCTCCGAGCTCGTCGGGGACGCCGACGACCGCCGACGCGGCGAGCGCCTCGTGGCGGTCGAGGACGCTCTCGATCGCCGCCGGATGGATGTTCTCCCCACGCCGGCGGATGGTGTCCTTCGACCGGCCGACGAAGTAGAAGTCGCCACGCGAATCGTGGAAGCCGAGGTCGCCGGTGCGCAGCCAGCCGTCGACGAAGCAGTCCTCGCCGGAGTCACCGATGTAGCCGGTCATCATCACCGGGTTGCGACGCACCTGGATCTCGCCGATTTGGGGCTCGCCGCCGGCCACGGTCGCGGGCAGGGGGTGACCGAGCGGATCCGCGATGCGCACCTCGCAGTGGGGAAGCGGTCGCCCGATCGAACCGGGCCGACGGTCCCAGATCTCGTTGCGCAGCACAGTGTTGGTCTCGGAGAGCCCGTAGCCCTCGACGACCAGGGCGCCGAAGCGGCGCTCGAACTCGGCGGCCACGTCGGCTCGCGCGCCGCCGCCGTAGACGGCGCGGAGCGTGTGCCGCCGGTCCTCGGGCGACTCCGGCAGGCGGCAGAGGACGGCCAACATCTCGCCCAAGTGCCGGGTGAGGGTGATCCGGTGCTCCCGGACCTGCTCCCAGAAGTGGTGCGCGCTGAACCGCGGTGCGAAGGCCACCGCCGCGCCGCCTGCCACGGCGCTCGCCAGAAAAGCCTGGCCGGCCATGTGGAAGAGCGGCAGGCAGCTCAAGAAGCGATCCTCCGGCACGACCCGCATCCAGCTCACGAACTCGCGCGCCGGCAAGGTGTAGCCGCGGTGCGAGAGGCAGACCCCCTTCGCCCGGCTGGTCGTGCCCGAGGTCTGGAGGATGGCGAGGAGATCGTCCGGGCGCGCCGCGCACGGAGGCGCTTTGGCTTCGGGTGGAGCGGCGAAGGGGAGGACGCCCGGAGCCGTCCCGACGTCGCCGACTCCCAGCACGACGCTCCACGGCAGCAGAGAGCGGTAGGTGGGCAGGTGCTCCGCATCGGCGATCAGGGCGCGGGCATCGGCCGCCCTGAGGAGCGGCTCGGTCTCGGCTGGCAGGAGGGCCGTATTGAGCGGGACGAGGACGGCTCCCAGGTGCCCCAGGGCGAACCAGGCATAAGCCATCTCCGGGCTGGAGGGGAGGACTACGGCCACGCGATCGCCGCGACGG
>JAXDLD010000347.1:0-4785 GCA_034666805.1 Acidobacteriota bacterium | reverse complement strand
CGGGCACCCCCTCGTGGTAGGCGGTGTCCTCGATGGTGATGGTCTTCCGCGATTCCGGCGCTCCGGTGTTGACCCAGACCTTGCCGGGCCGCGAGCCGTCCGGCGCGCCGGTGTCGTAGGCGGCATCCGATGCCTCTTTCTCCCGGAAGGCCTCGACCGGCACCACTTCGAGCCTGGCCTTGGGCAGGCGCCCGAAGAGCTGCGGCAGCTTCGGCCACATCTGGTCGATGTACCCCTTGTAGAGGTCGAGGATCCGCTGCCGCGACTGGGCGCGGAGCTTGGGATCCTTTTCGACCGCCGCGTTCAAGGTCTTCAAGTCACTGTAGCCGAGCCGCTGGGCGAGGACGAGCATCTGCCCCTCGATGTCGGCCACCTGCTGGAGGCCGAGCTGGTGGATCTGCTCGGGGGTGAGATCGGTGGTCGTCGAGCGGCGCACGGCGGCGGCGTAGCGCTCGGCGCCCTGGGGCAGGGACCACATGCCGGGCTCGCTCCGCCCCTTGGGGGCGTACTCGTCGCGCACGAAGGCGGTGAAGCGGGCATACGCGGGCAGCACCGACTCGCGGATGGCGGCGAGCATCTCCCTCTTGAGGCGCGTCTGCTCAGGCCCCGGGATCTCCTTGGGGAAATGCTCGAGCGGCGCGGCGAAAGGCGAGCTTTCGGGGGTCTGCTTGGCGAGCCCGTCCGCCTGCGCCACCACCTTCTCTAGGAGGAAGCGGGGGGGCATCAAGCCCTCCGCCATCCCCTTGCGCATGAGGGCGGTCGTCTGCTCGAAGGCGGTGGGGATCTTCCTGTAGCGCGCGGTCAGATCGGTGTAGTCCTTGGCCGTCGTGAAGGTCAGGAGGGCGGGGAACTGGGCCGCCTCCAGGTGGAGGCCGGAGATCTGGGTCACCGGCATCTCCCAGTTCTTGAAGCGGGCGTTGTCGAGCTGCCGGCGCAGGTTGCGCACCATGAGCTCTCTGTTGAGCTGCTCCTGCTCGGGGAAGCCGGCGGTATCGACGGCCTCGAAGCGGACGAGGAACTTCTTCGCCTGGGCGAGGTCTTCGTCAATCGCCCGCTGCGAGAGGTCGGATAGCTGGTCGTTCCAGCGCTTGTCGCCGAGGATCGAGGCGAATTCCGGCGAGTGCTTCAGGTTGTACTCCCAGTACTCGGCGAGCAGGTCGTTCAAGGCCTTCCGGCGCGCTTCCAGCGATGAGGTACTGACGGTAGTAGCCGTATTGGCGGTATGGGCGGCGCTCGCGGAGATCGCAACCGGCGGGGCCGCCGCGCCGGCGGTGGTCAAGAAGAGGGTGAGCATCAGAATAGGGCGCATGGGCCCTCCTTTCCCGCCTTGTACGCAAGCGGGAGCGCCCGAGTTGCGGCGGGATGGGATAGGATGGGACGATCCCTCGGAGCCAAACCGAATGATGGAACAACGCGCGCTGCGCGTCCTGCTCATCGATCAGGACCCCGACCACCGCTCGGCCGTGGCGAGCCGGCTCTCCGCCGACTTCCCCGGCCTGGAGGTGCTGCCCTGCGCGGACGTGAGGACGGATCTGCCCGCGGGGAGGGCTCCCGACCTCGTGATCTCCTGCTCCGGCGACGGGGAGGGGCTCGCCGACGCCATCCGCGCCGCCCGCGAGAGGGCGGAGCAGCGGCAACGGACGGAGGAGGCCCTCCGCGAGAGCGAGGAGCGCTACGCGCTCGCCATGAGCGGCGCCAACGCCGGGCTCTGGGACTGGGACCTCGACTCGGAGCTGGTCTACTTCTCCGCCCGCTTCAAGTCGATCCTGGGCTACGGCCAGGACGAGATCGGCAGCAGCCCGGCCGACTGGTTGAAGCGGGTGCATCCCGAGGACGCGCGGGCGCTCGACGCCGCGCTCGCCGCCCACCTCGCGGGGTTGACGCCGCAGCTCGAATGCGAGCACCGGGTGCTGCACAAGGACGGCCGCTACCGCTGGATGCTCTGCCGCGGGCTTTCCATGCGCGAGCCCGACGGCCGGGCGGTGCGCATGGCCGGTTCGCTCACCGACATCACCGAGCGCAAGCTCTCCGAGCAGCAGCTCCTCCACGACGCCTTCCACGACGCCCTGACCGGCCTCCCCAACCGGGCCCTCTACATGGACCGGCTCGACCGCGCTCTGGCGCGGACGACCCGCAAGCCGGAGCACCGGGTGGCCGTGCTGTTTCTCGATCTCGACCGCTTCAAGCTGATCAACGACAGCCTGGGCCACCTGATGGGCGACCGGCTGCTCGCCGAGACCGCCCGCCGGCTGGAGCACTGCCTGCGCCCGGAGGACACGGTGGCCCGGCTGGGCGGCGACGAGTTCGCCCTGCTTTTAGAAGGGATCACCGTCGCTGCCGACGCGGTGCGCGTCGCCGAGCGTATCCAGCAGCAGTTGCGGCGGCCGGTCGCCCTGGGCGGCCACGAGGTCTTCGCCACCGGCTCGATCGGTATCGCCCTCTCGGCGCCCCGCGGCGGCAAGGCCGAGGACCTCGTGCGCGAGGCCGACACCGCGATGTTCCGCTCGAAGGCCCTGGGCTCCGGCCAGCCGGTGGTCTTCGACGCGGTGATGCACATCGACGTCCTGGCGCGCTTGAAGATCGAGACCTCGCTCCGGCACGCCATCGATCGCGAGGAGCTCTCCATCCACTTCCAGCCCATCGTCGACCTGGCCTCCGGCCGCCTGGCGGAGCTCGAAGCCCTGGCGCGCTGGCGCGACGACATCGGCGGCTCTCCCGCGGAGTTCATCCCGGTGGCGGAGGAAACGGGATTGATCGTCCCCCTCGGCCACTGGGTTCTCGGCCAGGCCTGCCGCCGCATGGCCGACTGGCACCGCCGCTTCCCGGCCCAGCGGGACCTCTCGGTCAGCGTCAATCTGTCGAGCAAGCAGTTCTCGCAGCCGGACCTGATCGCCCGTATCGACCAGATCCTCAAAGAGAGCGGGCTGCCCGGCGAATACCTGACGATCGAGATCACCGAGAGCGTCCTCATGGAGAACTCGGTCAAGGCCGCCACCATGCTCGACGAGATCCGCGCCCGCGGCATAAGGCTCTGCATCGACGACTTCGGGACCGGCTACTCGTCGCTCTCCTACCTCCACAATTTCTCTCTCGACCGGCTGAAGCTCGACCACACCTTCGTCAGCCGCATCGCCACGAGCCCCCGCAACCTGGAAATCGTCCGCGCCGTCGTCAACCTCGCCCACAACCTGGGGATGCAGGTGATCGCCGAGGGGGTGGAGGACGTCGAGCAGCTCGCCCGCCTCTTGGAGCTGGGCTGCGACTTCGGCCAGGGCTTCCTCTTCCGCAGGCCCGCCGCGGCCGAGGATTTAGAGGAGCTCCTGGCCGGCGGCTGCTCCCTCCTGGCGCCCCCCATCCCCAGCAGTCCGATCGCGGCCCTCGACTAACCGCGAAGCCGGGCCAGCATGGCGAGGAAGTCGGCCGGCACCGGCACCTCGAAGCGCACGGGCCTGCCACCCCGGGGATGATCGAAGCCCAGGAGGGCGGCGTGGAGCATGGGCCGCGGCGCCGGGAGGACGGGGCCGCGGTAGTCCCGGACGTAGACCCGCTCGCCGAGGAGGGGGTGGCCGGCCTCGGCCAGATGGATGCGGATCTGGTGCTGGCGGCCGGTCTCGAGCTCGCAGGCGACCAGGGTGGCCCCGCGGAGGCGCTCGACGACCTGGACGTGGGTGACCGCCCGCCGGGCGGTGGGCGGCGGCTCTCCTTTGGCCCGCCTGAAGACGCCCCAGGAGCCGCGCAGGCCGTCCCCGCGGTCGGCGAGCAGGAGGGTCTCATGGCTGCCGCTCTCCGCCGCGCCGTGGACCAGGCCGAGATAGCGGCGGAGGACGCTGTGCTCCTTGAACTGCTCCTGCAGCAGGCGCTCGGCGGGGACTGAACGGGCGAAGACGACGAGCCCCGAGGTCTCCTTGTCGAGCCGCTGGACGGCGCGGAGGGCCGGCCCGCGGCCCTCCCCCTCGCGGCGGGCGAGGAGGGTCCGGGTGAGGGTGATGAGCGTGTCCCGCTCGCCCGCGAAGGGCACGGTCAGGAGGCCGGCGGGCTTGTCGACGACCACCAGGTCGGCATCGAAGTGGACGAGGGCGTCCGGGGCCAGCGGTCCGCGCGGCAGGGAAGGCCCGTCGGGGCGGAGCTCGATCCGGCTCCCCGCCGCGACCCGGGTGGCCGGGTCGGGGACCATCGAGCCGTCGACCCGCACCCGGCCGCTCTGCACCAGCTCCTTGGCCCGGCTCCAGGAGGTCCCCGGGAGCAGCTCCCGGAGCAGCGCGGGCACGGTCTGCCCCGCCTGGGCCGCTGTTACGGCGTGGTCGATCGGTTTGACTGGGTCCATGTGGGAGGAGAGTAGCAGAGGCCGCTTTCTTGCAACGCGATACGACGATGCTGGTCTATGGCGACGGCGAGCGGCGGGAGGGGACGGCGGAGAAGATGGCGCGGTTGCGCGCCGGCCTGGCCCTGCCGGGCAGGCCGGGGACGCTGGAACGCCATTCGCGGATCGCGGGCCTCTTCGTCGAAGCCGGCGAGCTCGCCCAGGGGCTCCTCGACGAGCAGCTCGCGCGTCTGGGGAAAGAGCGGTGGACTCCCCTTTCCGATCTCTGCGCCCGCCTCACCCTCTGCCTCGCCGAGGCTCTCCGGTGCTCGTTTCAGGGCGAGCCGCTGCCCGGCTCGGACGAAGCGGCTGCCGCCCTGGACAAGCTCGCCGCGCTCGATCTCCCCGAGACGATCACCGTTCACGTGCCGGAGGGGTACGTCCACTACGGCCTCTATCCCGAGACCTACCTCCGAGCCGCCGCC
>JAXDLD010000346.1:0-5535 GCA_034666805.1 Acidobacteriota bacterium | reverse complement strand
ATCATCCTCTCCATCCTCCCAACTCCCGAGGACGCCCTCATCGGTGCCGTCCGCCGGCGTCTGGGCCGCGGCGGCGGTGCCGGTAGCATGGTGCAGGGCGGCCAGGGAGGGAAAATGGAACGCGGTCCGCGGCAGAGTACCGAGGAGGAGACCCATGGCGACCAACAGGAGGAAGGAACTGCGCCGCTTGACCGCCGGCCAGCGCAGGAGGAGCCAGGCGCAGGCGAGCGTCGAGCAGAAGAGGGTGGGAAGCGACTCCCAGCCCCCGATCCCAACCGCCAGCCCGAAGGCGAACACCTCGAGCCGGGTGCCGCCCTGGTCGAGAGAGGCCGCGAGCCAGAGGATGGCGGCGGAGAGCGCGAAGGCCGCCAGGTCACCGTGGGCGGCCCGGAGGCTCACCCCGCTGACCAGGAGGGTGGCGGCGATCCCCAGGCCGAAGACGGCAGCCGGTCCGTCCTCCAGGGTTTCGATCCACTTCTCGGCCATGCCGGGACCTTACCCCGAGGTCCCGTTAAGGAGGTGTCAAGATCTGTAAGACCAGCGTAAAGAAACCACAAACCTACTTACGTTGATCCAACGAATCGCACCCCGACGCCCCACGGGTCACGCGCCACGCCACCCGTGGGCGTCTCCTCCACCTCCGCCCCGGTCGCGGCGACGCTCGCGAGCGCCGCTGCCGCGTCTGCCAGGGAGGGCGGGAGGATCTCCCAGAGGACGAGCCGCGCGTCCTCCGCGCCGGCCGGCGCCGCTCCCCGGGCCCAGGTGTTCGTCCCCAAGTGGTGGTGGTAGCCGCCCGCCGAGAGGAAGAGCGCGCCGGGATAGCTCCAGACGACCTCGTCGAAACCGAGACCCTGATGGTAGAAGGCGGAGGCTTCCGCGAGGCTCCCGACGTGGAGATGCACGTGGCCGAGGACGGTGCCCGCGGGCGCTCCCGTCCACGGCACCCCCGCCCCGGCGGCCAGGACGGCCTCGACGTCCAGGGGCTCGGTCGCCATTACCAGCTCCCGACCCCGGTGCTGCCAGGTGCTCCGCGGCCGGTCGGCGTAGACCTCGATCCCGAGGCCGTCGGGATCGTGGAGGTAGAGAGACTCGCTCACCAGGTGGTCGGACATCCCGGCGTAAGTGCCGATCCGGCCGAGGTGGGCGAGGAAACGGCCGAGCGCGGCGCGCTCCGGGAGCAGGATCGCGAAGTGATAGAGGCCGAGCCGCCCCATCCGCGGCACCGGCCGCGCGCCCGGGCGCTCGCGGAGCTCGAGGAAGGGCGGACCGCCCTCTCCTCCCAGCGCGGCGATGTCGCCCGAACGGTCGAGCACGCGGAGACCGATCACCTGCTCGTAATAGGCGATCGATCGACCGAGGTCCGCCACCTGGAGCACCACCCGCCCGAGGCGGGTGGCGTCTGGCAGCCGGTACCCGCTCGGCGGCTTTCCGTAAGGGATCGATGCGTGGGTGCTCATGGCTGCTGGCTCCTCTCATAGGCCGCCACGAACTCCGGGTCCCGCTTTTTCAAGTTCTCGTGATCGACCTTGTCGCTCCGGGTCATCGCCTTGTAGGCGAAGGAGAGAGGGTCGAGCCCCAAGTCCTCCTTCGCGGTCTCGAACCAGGCGAGGCTGCGGAGCGCCGCATCTTGATATCTCTCGATGTACGGCCGGCGCGACGCCTCGAAGGCGGCGAGCGAAGCTTCCACCTCTCCCTGCGCGGCGAAAGCGTCGGCGAGTGCGATCGCGTCCTCCAGGGCCAGCTTGGTCCCCGAGCCGATCGAAAAGTGAGCGGTATGGAGAGCGTCGCCCAGGAGGACGACGTTCCCGGTGTGCCAACTCCGGTTGCGAACGGTCACGAAGTTGAGCCATCGTGAAGCGTTCGAGAGGAGCGGCTGGCCTTCCAGATCGTCGGCGAATACTTCCTCCAGGTAGCGCCGCGACTCGTCCTCCGTCTTCTCGCCGAACCCCGCCCGCTCCCAGCTCTCCGGGTCGCACTCGACGATGAAGGTGCTCCTCTCCCGGCTGAACTTATAGGAGTGGCCGATGTAGAGGCCGTCCCGGTTCTCGCGGAAGGTGAGAGTGAGGCCGTGGAAGAGCCGCGGGGTGCCGTACCAGATGTAATGGTTTCGATGCTCGCGAAACGACGGCGCGAAATCCGCCGCGAAACGTTCGCGGACGGCGCTCTTGATGCCGTCCGCCCCCACCAGGAGGTCGGCCGGGGGGAGGTCGTCGATCCGGTCGACCGGGACCTCGAAGCGCAGGTCGACCCCGAGATCGAGACAGCGGCGCTGGAGGACGTGGAGGAGGTCGATCCGCGCCAGGCCGGAGAAGCGGTTGCCGCGGATGGTCACCTTCTCGCCGCGATGGACGATGTCGACGTTGTCCCAGCGTTCGAGAAGGGAGTCGATGGCGCGGAACGTCTCCTCGTCCGGCCGTTCGAGATACAAAAGGGTTTTGTCGGAGAAGACGACGCCCCAGCCGAAAGTATTGTCGCGCGGGTTCCTTTCGAGGATCGTCACCTCGTGCCGGGGATCGCGCTTCTTCATCAGCAGCCCGAAATAGAGCCCGGCCGGGCCGCCGCCCACGATCGTGATCTTCATGCTCCCTCACTCCCGGGTCCACCCGGCCGCCAGGAGGGCGGGGTCAGGCGGCGCCGGCCGTCGTTCGACCGCACGGCCCCCGGGTCGTCGAGGCCGACCCGGTCCCAGAGCTGGCAGGTCACCTGCTTGTGGACCTGGTCCAACCCTTCACAATAATTGGTGTAGGTGCAGCGGCGGACCTCCTCCCCCAGCCCGAGCCGCACCTTCTTGAACCAGTCGGGGTCGGCGAGGCTCTGGCGGGCGGCACCGACGACGTCCGCGACTCCCGTCGCGAGCAGATCTTCCGCCTGCGCGAAGCCGCAGATCCCGCCAGCGACGACGATCGGGGTGGCGAGCCCCGCCCCCCGCACCGCGGCGCGGATGCGCGCCGCCGGCTCCGTGTTCCTCCCGAACGGCCCCCGGGCGTCGGAGAGGGCGGTCGGCATGCACTCGTAGCCGCTCGGCCCCGTGTACGGGTAGGCCGCCCAGCCCACCCGCGGCGGCTTGGCGTCCTCGAACTTGCCGCCCCGCGAGAGCGACAGGAAGTCCATCCCCGCCCGCGCCAGCTCGACCCCGAACCAGCTCGCGTCGTCGACATCGCTGCCACCCGGCAGGCACTCGTCGGCCAGGTAGCGGCAGCCGACCGTGTACGCCTCTCCCACCTTCTCCCGCACCCTGCGGAAGACTTCGAGCGGCAGGCGGAGGCGGTTCTCGCGCGAGCCGCCATAGCCGTCCGGCCGGTCGTTCGTGGCGGAGAGGAAGGAGGCCATAGTGTAGGCGTGGGCGTAGTGCAGCTCGACTCCGTCGAACCCCGCCTCCCGCGCCCGCGCCGCGGCGTCGGCGAAGAGATCCGGCAGCACGAGCGGCAGGTCGCGGACGTGCGGCTGGTCGAGATCGGTTACCCGCTCGCGGTAGCCCATCTGGAGGTCTTCGAGCTCGCGGGGGGTGAGCACCTCGGGGAGGCGCTCGGCGGGAAGCCCAAGCAGGGCCTCGCGCACCTCCGCCTCCGGAACCTCGGCCGCTAGGCCGAGCGCTTCGCGGTGCCGCCCGGTCACCCGCAGGTAGCGGCGGAAGTAGACCTCCTTCTCCGGCCGCCGGCGGATGGTGAGGAAATCGATGACCTGGATGAGGAAGCGGGTCCGCCCGCCGCTCGCCCGCCGCACGGTCTCGACCAGCTCGGTCAAGCCGGGGAGGAAGCGGTCGTGGCCGATCCGCAGCAGGGGCCCGCTCGGCACGTCGCGAATCCCCGTCGCCTCGACGACGATCGCCCCCGGCTGCCCCTCGGCGAAGCGTTCGTACCAGGCGAGCACCTCCGGGGTGACGAACCCCTCCTCCGAAGCCCGCCAGGGCACCATGGCCGGCACCCAGGTCCGCTCGGCCATCTCCATCTGCCCGATCCGGAGCGGCTGAAAGAGGAGCGCCGCCGCCGCCTCTTCCCGCGTCGGCCAGCCGCCAGGCGGGAGCGGATGGCGGATGCGCTCGGGGGGTTTCCACATGGCGGGTCGAGTATAGCGGAGGGGGGAAGGGCCGCCGGGCCGCCCCCGCGCGGCATAGCTGTGAGACAATATATCGCCGAAAGGAGCCTCAACCGTTGAGCGACCACCTCCGCCCGGAGGAGATTTCCGCGCTGTTGCGGCTCGAGCTCGCGCCGGAGCGAGCACGCGACGCCACCGCCCACCTGCTGCGCTGCCCCTCCTGCATGGAGGCGGCGTTCCAGGATTCGAGCGCTCCGGAGGCGGCGCCCACCCCCGAGGAGGCCTCCTACGACGCGGTGATCGACCGCGCCCTGGCCGGCGCCCGGCGGGCGATCGTGAAGATCCGCCGCGAGCAGGGGACCGCCGAGCAGGTGGTCGCCGTCCTGGAGGCCGAGGGGGTCGCGGGGCTCGGGCGGCTCCCCTCTCACCTGGAGAAGCTCGCGGTCTACGAGGGGCTCCTCGCCCGGAGCTGGGCGCTCCGCCACGAGGACGTCGCGCAGATGGCCGAGCTCGCCCGGCTCGCCTATGAGCTCGCCCTCCGGATGGACCCCGTCCTCCACGGGCACAAGGAGCGGATGGACCTCCAGTGCCGGGCCTCGGCGGAGCTCGCCAACGCCTACCGGGCGGCGGACCGCCTGGATCTCGCCGACTCGACCCTGGAGCAGGCGCTGCGCCTCTACTCCCAGGGCACGGGCGACCGCCTGCTCGGCATCCGGCTGCTCGAGCTCCAGGCCTCGCTCGCCGCCGAACGGCGCCAGTTCGACTTCGCCACCCGCTCTTTGGCGGTGGTCCACAAGTTCTATCTCCGGCACGGCGACCGCCACCTGGCCGGCCGCGCTCTCATCAGCCAGGGGCTCTACACCGGCTACTCGGGAGAGCCCGAGAAGGCCATCCAGCTCCTCACCGAAGGGATCGCTCTGATCGACGAGAGCCGGGACCCGAACCTCCCCGCCATCGCGATCCACAACCAGATCGTCTGCATGGTGGACTGCGGCCTCTTTCGCGAGGCGCGGAAGATCCTCTCGGAGAACCAGACGCGCCTGGAGAAGCATGGCGACAAGATCAATCAGTTGAAGGTGAAGTGGTTGAGCGGCCGGATCGAGGCCGGCTTCCACCAGCTCTCCCGGGCCGAGGCGACTTTCGCCGCGGCGCAGAAGGGCCTGGAGGCCGCCGGCCTTGGATTCGACGCCGCCATCGCCGGCCTGGACTTGGCGGCCGTCCTCATGGCGCAGGACCGGATGAACGAGGCGGAGGCGCAGGTGGAGGCCGCGGGGCGGGTCTTCATCGCCCTCAGGATCCCCCGCGAGGCCCTGGCGGCGGTCCTCATGCTCCAGAACGCCTTCGAGAAGCGGGCGGCGACCCTCCGCATCGTGGAGGAGGTGACCGCGTTCCTGCGCCGGATCGAGATCGATCCCGGCGCCGGCTTCGATCCCCGGCCCTCCTAACGCTTCGGCTTCCTGCCCTGCCGCTGCCGGCGCGGGCGGGCCGGCTCCGATGGGG
>JAXDLD010000345.1:0-8369 GCA_034666805.1 Acidobacteriota bacterium | reverse complement strand
CCTGCGCCTGCTCCTGGCGCTGGCGGCCGAAGTACTCCCGGGTCGTCTCGACGTCGCGGCGGATCTGGGCCGAGAGGTCCATGACGGTCTGGAAGATCCGCTCCTCGCGCAAGCGCTTGAAAAACGACAGCTCCACCCGCTGCTTGTAGACGTCGGCCTTGAAGTCGAGGATGTGGCTCTCGACCACCCGCTGGTAGTTCTCGTAGACCGTCGGCCGGGTGCCGACGTTGGTCACCGAGTCGAAGGTCGCCGGATAGCTGGGGAAGAAGACCCGGGAGGCGTAGACGCCGTCGGCCGGCACCAGCTTGTTGTCCGCGGCCAGGTTGATCGTCGGCCAGCCGAGCTTCTGCCCCATGCGGTCGCCGCGCACGATGACCCCGGTGATCGAGTAGGGTCGGCCGAGCATCTCCCGGGCGTCCTCGATCTTGCCTTCCGAGACCGCCTGGCGGATGCGGCTGGTCGAGATCCGCTCGCCGCGGTAGACGACCTCCGGGACCCCTAGGGCGGTGAAGCCCAGCTCGCGGCCGATCTCTTCCAGAAGGCCGAGATCGCCCTGCCGGCCGTGGCCGAAGCGGAAGCCGGAGCCGACGTAGACCCCCTTGAGCTTCAGACGGGTGCCGAGGAAGTCGCGGACGAACTGGGCCGCCGGGGTGCGGGCGAGCTCCGGGGTGAAGCGGACGACCAGGAGCACCGAGACTCCGAGGTCGGCGAGGAGCTTCTCCTTCTGCTCCTGGGTCGTCAGGCGGATCGGGGTCGGCATCTCCGGCCGGAGGACGGCGGCCGGGTGGGGATCGAAGGTGATGACGACGGCCGGCGCGGAGAGCTCGGCCGCCCGCGCCACGACCCGCTCCAGGATGAGCTTGTGGCCGACGTGGATGGCGTCGAAGTTGCCGATCGCCGCCACCCCGCCCTGCGGCAGGTCGCTCGTCGCGTAGGCGTCCTGGATGACCACCATGGCAGGGGCTCCGGAGGATCTAGACGCTGGCGAAGGCGTCGACGGTATCGGCGATAAGCTCGGCGGCGAGCGCCACCTCGACGCCGGGGGTGCCCACGGGGCCCACGATGTGCCCCACGACGTCGTCGGCGTAGGCCTCGGTGATCTCGACCTCGGCGAAGCTCCCGGCGGGCGCCCGGCCGTCGTTGATCAGCACCCGGCCGTCGATCTCCGGGGCCATGCCGTGGTGCCGGCCCTCCAGGAGGTGCTCGGTCTCGGCGCAGGCGCCCTCGACGAGGACGGTCAGGCGCTCCCCCACCAGCCGCCGCCGCTGGGCGAGCGCGATGGGCTTCTGCGCTTCGAGGAGCTGGCGCAGCCGGCGCCGGGCGACATGCTTCGGCACTCTCCCGGGCAGCTCGGCCGAAGGCGTCCCCTCCTCGGGGCTGTAGGCAAAGGCGCCCAGGTGGTCGAGCCGGGCCCGTTCGACGAAGCGGAGGAGATCCTGGAAGTGCTCCTCGGTCTCCCCGGGGAAGCCGACGATGAAGGTCGAGCGCAGGAAGACGTCCGGGGCGAGCTCTCGCGCGCGCTCCAGGAGCCGCAGGTAGCGCCTGGAATCGCCGCCCCGGCGCATGCGGGCGAGCACCTCGCCGTGGCTATGCTGGAGCGGCATGTCGACGTAGGAGCAGAAGCGCTTCTCGCTCCCCATGAGCCGCAGGAGGTCCTCGTCGAGGGTGGTCGGATAGGCGTAGAGGAAGCGGATCCAGGGTATGTCGGTCGCCGCCAGGAGCGCCTCGACCAGCCGGACGAGGCCATGCCGGCCCTCTCCCAGGTCCTCGCCGTAGCGGGTGGTGTCCTGGGCGATCAAGCAGAGCTCCTGGACCCCCTGAGCCTCGAGCTGCCGGGCCTCGGTCACGAGGCTCGCGATCGTACGGCTCCGGAAGCGACCGCGCCAGATCGGGATGGCGCAGAAGGTACAGGGGTTGTTGCACCCCTCGGCGACCTTCAGATACGCGTAGCCGCGAGTGGTGAGGACGCGGGGGTCGGTGTGGTCGAAGACCATGTGCGACGGCGCCGGCAGCGGCGGCCCGCCGCCGAGCTGGACGAGCTGGCCTACCTCGCGGAGCTGGTCGAGCCCCACGAAACCGTCGATCTCGGGGATCTCCCGGGCGAGGTCCTTGCCGAAGCGATTGACCATGCAGCCGGCGACCAGGACCTTCTCGACCCCGTGCCCCTTCTTCGCCACGGCTTCGAGGATGGTGTCGATCGACTCCTGCTGGGCCTCCTCGATGAAAGCGCAGGTGTTGACGATGACGGTCTGGGCCTGCTCCAGGTCCGAGACCACCTCATAGCCCCGGCGGGCGAGCTCCCCCAGCATGACCTCGCTGTCGACGAGGTTCTTGGGGCAGCCCAGGCTGATCATCCCGACTCGGGGGCGGTGGGCGGGTTCGCTGGTTTCAGGCATGGACGCGGAAGTCTAACAGATCGCGGGGGAAGGTCATTCCCGGCCCTCACCCCCGGCCCCTCTCCCGGCCCACCCTCCCGCACCCCCGGGAGAGGGGAGCGAGTCGGTAGAAAGGGCAACGCTATGGGCCAGTTGCCGGCAGCATCCCGTCCGCCACCGCCTGCTCGACCAGGGCGCGGGCGACCTGCCAGAGGCTGGGAGCGCCCTCCCCCATCACCGCGTTGGTGGCGAGGACCCGCTCGGCGGTCACCCCGTTCTCGCGCCAGCCGCGGGCGTTGCCGTGCAGGTTGTGGAGCATGGGCATAAGGCGGTCGAGGGCGGCCGCGAAGCGTGCCTCGGGGGTCTGCCGGGCCTCGAACTCCTCCCAGCGGGCGCGGAGGTGCGCCCCCTGCTCGGCAGGCAGGATGGCGAACAGCCGGTCCGCGGCCCTCCCCTCCCGCTCCGCCCGGTCGGCCTCCCCCGCCGTGTCGTAGCGGAAGGTGTCCCCGGCGTCGATCTCGACAATGTCGTGGACGAGGACCATCTCGACGACCTTCAAGAGGTCGACCGGCTCGGCCGCGTGCTCGGCCAGGACCATCGCCATGATGGCGAGATGCCAGCTGTGCTCGGCCGAGTTCTCCCGCCGCTCGCTATGAAGGAGCCAGGAGCGGCGCTCGATCCCCTTCAGGCGGTCGATCTCCAGGATGAACTCGAGCTGCCGCGCGATGCGGTCGGTGTCTCCGATCTCCATCCTCTCCTCCTCGAAACGACTGTACCACCCCTACATTCGCCTGGGGGCAGGAAGAATCGCCAGCAATTTCAGTCCTATGCAACTTGCTTTTTCCGCAGATTCCGTTGACATCCGAAACCGGAGTTAACACAATCCCCCCACTTTTGCTGGATATCGAGCTTGGGGGGGAGGAGTGAGATGCCGAGGCCGGAGGAAGAGTTCGGGAAGGCAGTGGGGCGGCGGATCCGACGCCTGCGCAAGGCTCGCGGTATGACGCAGACGCAGCTCTGTGAGCTGACCGGGCTCGACGCGGGTGGGATCAGCCGATACGAGAACGGCTATCAGGTCCCGAACAGCCAGGGCCTCCGGAGACTGGCAGAGGCGCTGTCGGTCACCACCGACGAGCTCCTCGGCGTTCGCCCGGGCAACGTCTTCGAACAGTTCGAGGACTGGCTCCTTCTCATCCCGCGCGTCCACCACGATCCTCTGCGCCGGCTCATCTACTCCTACCTCAAGACTCACCAGATCGGCAAGCCGGCGCAGAGCCGGGCCGGGCCGGCTCCGAACCACGACTGACCTCTCCGGGGCATGCGGCCCCGGAGCTTGACGCAGTAAGGAGAACGCAGGATGAAAACGAATGGACAGGACACCCCGACCGCTCCCAAGCCGCGGCGGAAGCCGCACGGCCCCGAGCGCCTGAAGCCCGAGAGGGTGCAGCTGCGCATCGAGAGCCTCCCCGGCTGGACGCTCCGGCCGGGCGGCCGGGCCATCGCGCGCTACTACGCGCTCCCCGATACGGCCCAGGCGCTCGCCTTTCTCGACACCGTCCAGGCGCTCGGCCGCAGCCAGGGCCGACTGCCGCAGGTCGACCTCCGGGCGGACGGGGCGATCGTCAGCCTCCCCACTCCGCGGTCGGGCTGGATCGAGACCGGGGATTATGAGCTGGCTCTCGCCCTGGGAACCCGGCCGTGAGCACACCCTCCTCTCGCGTCCAAAGTCTTACGGAGCGAGACGAAGCTCTACGGAACGAGATGAAGGCCTACCGATGGAGATGAGGCCTTCAACATCGAGACGACGTGTTGGGGAGCGAGACGAAGCGTTCGTCTCGCTAGCAAGACCGCTGTCTCGGAGACGAGGCGTTCGTCTCCGAGACAGAGCCCCTGGAGCGGTTGCCGCCGCTCCATCCATGTTGCACGAACGAAAGGAGAATACACCATGACGACCACCCCCAAGCCGCGGAAGCGGCGCAGCGGGCCGAATTCGATGGGCGAGACGATGTCGAGCTGGGAGGCCCTGAGTACGACCGCCAAGTCGCATCTCGCCGACAACCCACAGGCCGCGGCCAATCAGGCGGCATTCGAGGCGCTCATCGCCCAGATCAAGGCCGCCAATGCCGAGCAGGAGGGCCTGAACGCCCGGCTGCGGGATTCGATCCACAGCCGGCAGGAGATGCAGAAGCAGGGTCGCTCCCTGCGGAACCATCTGGCCTCTCACCTGCGCTCCAAGCTCGGTCCGGAGAGCGACCTGCTCCGCGAGTTCGGCATCCCGCCTCTGGGTCGCCGCGTCCGCCGGAAGTCTCCCGCCGGCGCGCCGACTTCCACCCCGCCGCCCACGGGCGGCGGCCCTGAGTCGCAGAAGCCGTAGACGCACCGAGGGGGGCCGCCCGGCCCCCCTTTTTCACCTTTCCGTTTTCCCTTCATCCAAATCCCCGGCGGGGCCGAAGTACAGGTGTAGAAATCTCCACCCATTGGCGGACTCCCCCTGGGATTCCCGCCCTTTTTTTGCCGATCGGGCAGCCAGATCCCCTCAACAGGCCCTCAAGCAGCTCGGCGCCGACCCGGTCCGCGCCGCGGCGAGGTCCTGGGCGACCAGGGCGGCTTCGTAGGTCTGCCCCACTTCCAGGAAGGCTCCGTGGGCGGCCCGGAAGGCCGACTCCGCGCACTGGCGGTCGCCCAGCCCCAGGGCGATCCTCCCTTCGAGCCATTGGCGCCGGACGACGAGGAGAGGCTCGTCGTCCAGGACGTGCCGGAGGTCGCTTTCGGCGAGGCGTTCGCGGGCATCGACGAAGCGCCCGCCCAGGGTCAGCACCCAGGCGACGTTCTGCTCGGCCATGCAGGCGAGCTTCGGATCGCGCGCCGGGTCGATCTCGGCAGCGCCCACGGCGAGGAACCGCAGCGCTCCCTCCATATCCCCGGCCGAGCCGACGAAGAGGCCGCGACTCACCAGGGTGCGGCCCGCCAGGTGGCGCTCGCCCATCTCGATATAGAGGCCGTGGGCCCGCCGCAGGAGGCTGGACGCCTCGGCGAATCGCTTCTGATCCCGGTGGAGGGAGGCCTGGAGCTCTAGCAGGTAGGCCTTCAAGAGGAGGTCCCCGGTCCCCTCCGGGAGGCACGCCTCGGCCTCCGCCATGGCGCTCTCCGCCGCCTCTAGGTCCTGGGCGACGCGGTAGGCGTTGGCCAGCTCGGCGTAGACCCGGGCCTCGAGGTCGGCGACCGGCGCGGCCTCAAGGGAATCGGGCCGATCGGGCCGCACCTGGGAGACGACGAGCCGCGCCATCTCGGCCAGGCGGACCATGCCGGCCGGGTCGCGGTAGCGCAGCTCCCTACTCTTCGCGATCAGCTCCTCGGCGAGGGCCCTGCCGTCGCGACGGCCGGCGAGATTCTGCCCCTGCCGCCGGGCCACCGCGAAAGCGCGGTCGAGCGCGGAGTCGTAGTCTGAAACCGGCGGCGAGACGGCGGCCGGCTCCATACCGAGGGCGCGGCCGGCCAGGCGCGCCAGCCGGCGGCGGCACTGGGGACAGTTCCGGCTGAGATGGAGGAGGACGGCGTTGCGCGCCGCCCCGGGGAGGCCGCCCGCCAGGAACGTGCCCAGCTCTTCGTCGTCGGGATGCTCGCCCATGCTTTGAATTTTCGCACAGAAAGAGAAAGAGCGGCGCGCGGTATACTTCCCGCGCCTCGAAGAGGAGCCGAATCGGAGCCCGCGATGCCCCTTCCCATCTACCAGGTCGACGCCTTTACCGACCGCCCGTTCGCCGGCAACCCGGCCGCGGTCTGCCTGCTTCCCGCGCCCCGCGAGGAGGCCTTCCTCCAGGCCGTGGCGCGGGAGATGAACCTCGCCGAGACCGCTTTCCTCGTCCGCCGGAACGGCGCCACGCCGGCCGATGGCGACACCGACGGCTGGGACCTCCGCTGGTTCACCCCCACGGTCGAGGTCGCGCTCTGCGGCCACGCCACCCTGGCGAGCGCCCACGTCCTCTGGCAGGCGGGTGAGCTCGGCGCTGGCGAGACGGCCCGCTTCCACACCCGGTCGGGCCTCCTGACCGCCGAGCAGCGGGGGGACTGGATCGTCCTCGACTTCCCCGCCGAGCCGCCGGAGGCCGTGCCGGAGCCGCCGCCGGTCCTCCTCGCGGCCCTCGGCGCCGAGCCGCTCTGGGTGGGCCGCAACCGCTTCGACTATTTAGTCGAGCTCCCCTCGGAGGCCGCCGTCCGCGCTCTGGCGCCCGACCTCCGCGCCTTGAAGACCCTGCCGGTGCGGGGGGTGATCGCCACCGCCCGCGCCGAAGCGCCGCCCTTCGACTTCGTCTCCCGCTTCTTCGCCCCCGCCGCCGGGGTGGACGAGGACCCGGTGACCGGCTCGGCGCACTGTTGCCTGGGGCCCTTCTGGCGCGACCGGCTGGGCAAGGACGACCTCCTCGCCCGCCAGGTCTCGGAGCGCGGCGGGACGGTCCGGGTGGGGGTGCGCGGCAAGCGGGTCGAGCTCGGCGGTCAGGCGGTGACGGTGCTCACGGGCGAGCTCGCCGACTAGGCCGCTTGCAATGCCGCTTTGCAATACAAAGTGGATTTCGCTAGACTTCCGCTAAGGAAACAGGAGCTTCGAGCCAGACGTGACGGGAACGATCCAAATCCAGGCGGCAGCGAGCCCGCCCGCCTCCGGGGCGGGAGCGGGCTTCGCCACGCTCCTCGAAGGCTTCCGCGCCAAGCTCGAGGCCCGGCTCGAGGAGTGGCTCGACGCCAAGCGCGCGGAGGCGGCCGGCTCGACCGTGCCCTCCGATCTCGAGCTGATCGACGGCGTCGCCGAGCTGATGACCCACGGCGGCAAGCGCCTGCGTCCAGCCCTCGTCTACTACAGCTACCGCGCCCTGGGCGGCGAGTCGGACAGCGCGGTCCTGCCGCTCGCCCTCGCCACCGAATTCCTCCACACCTATCTCCTCATCCACGACGACATCATGGATCACGCCGAGACCCGGCGCAGCCGGCCGGCGGCGCATGTGCGCTTCCGCGAGATCCATCGCGAGAACGGCTGGCGCGGCGATCCGGCGGATTTCGGGGAGGCGGTCGCCATCCTCCTCGGGGACCTCGCCCACACCTGGGCGGTCGAGCTGTTCTCCGGGGTCGAGGTCGAGGGCCTGCGGGCGCTGGAGCTGACCCGCTCGTTCTCCGCCATGTGCCAGGAGGTGGTCGGCGGCCAGTACCTGGAGCTCCTGGTCGCCGCCCGCCGTGAGAGCGAGGAGCCGGGGGAGGAGGAGCTGCTCTCGGTCCTCCGCCGGAAGTCGGGCTGCTACACGGCGGAGCGGCCCATCCAGCTCGGCGGCATCCTCGCCGGGGCGGCGCCCGGTCCGCTGGCCGCCCTCACCCGCTTCGGCAGCGCCCTGGGTGAGGCCTTCCAGCTCCAGGACGACCTCCTCGGCATGTTCGGCGACCCCGAGAAGGTGGGCAAGCCGGTCGGCGCCGATCTGACCGAGGGGAAGTTCACCTTCCTCATCTTCCATGCTCTCAAAGCCGCCTCGCCGGAGGAGCGGCAGGTGCTCTCCGCCGCCCTCGGCCGGCCCGATCTGCCGCTTGCGGAGGTCGAGCGGGTCCGCAGCATCCTAAAAGGTACGGGGGCGCTCGCCCGGGTCGAGGCCATGGTGGACGAGCGACTCCAGGTGGCGCGGGCGGCGCTCGCCGGGCTCGACCTCCGGGAGCCGGGGCGGACCTTCCTCGGCGGCCTCGTCGACTACTTGAAGGAGCGCCGGACGTGAGCGCGGCCCCTTGGACCGCAGCGCCGAGCGAGATCGCGAACGACCTCCCCGGCCGCGACCGCAAGGCCGAGCACATAAGGCTCGCCCTCGACCAGAAGATGCAGCTCGGCGCCGACTTCTTCGCCGAGTACGGCTTCGAGCACCAGGCCCTCCCGGAGATCGACTTCGCCGAGATCGACACCTCGGTCGAATTCCTCGGCAAGCGCCTCGCCGCCCCCCTCCTCGTCTCCTGCATGACCGGGGG
>JAXDLD010000344.1:0-8366 GCA_034666805.1 Acidobacteriota bacterium | reverse complement strand
CGGAGACGACGACGCACTCTCTTCTCCCAGAAACGCTTCCGCATCGGCGATCACCTAAAATCAAGGAGGAGATCTCATGCGAGGTCGTACGATGTTCTGCGCTCTGTTTTTGCTCGGCAGCCCGCTTTTCGCGGCATTCGCGGCATTCGCGGGATCGGCACCGGCTGCGCTCGCTCCGCGCATCGCCAACGGTCTGCCCACTCAAGCGTTCCCGAGCGTCGGCTGGCTGCTGATTCAAAGCCGCTTCGGCATCGGCTACTGCAGCGGCACCCTCATCGGCTGCCACACCTTCCTGACCGCCGCCCACTGCATCTGCACGGACAGCTCTGGGAACATCCTCTCCGGTGCCGAGTGCCAGAACCGTCCCAGCCTCCTCGATCCCACCGGCAAGACCGTCTTTCTGCAGAACGCTGGGAACCTCTCCGTCGCCAGCATCGCCGTCGATCCGAGCTTCCAGTTCGGGGTGGACGGCGACTTCGCCATCCTCAGGCTCGCGGCCGCCGTCACCGGGGTCGCCCCCAGCCCGATCAACACCACGGCCCGGCCGGCGGCCGGCACCGCCGGTACCCTCGCCGGCTTCGGCCTCACCGGAGGGAATACCTTCGACGTCGGGATCAAGCGGACGGGGCAGGTGGTGACCTCGACCTGCCCGGCCTCTCTCGTGCCGAGCAGCACGAACCTCTGCTGGATCTACCAGAACCCGCTCGGCGCACCGGGCTCCAACTCAGACACCTGCGGGGGCGACTCCGGCGGCCCCCTCTTCGTCGACCTCGGGCTGGGCCCCGTCCTCGCCGGCAGCACCTCGGGGGGCGACTCCGACTGCGTGCCCACCGACAACTCCTTCGACGCCGACGTCTTCGTCGACCGCGACTGGATCACCGCCACCGCCGGCGCCGACCTGGGAAGCGCGAGCTGCGGCCTGCCCGCCGCTGGTGCCCCGGGGAGCACGGTGGTGACCGGCAGCGGCACGGTGAGCCCGGCGGCGCCCAGCACGCTCTTCACCGTCGACGTCCCCCCCTCGACCGCCACCCTGCGGGTCACCTTGAACACCGAGGCGAACACCGACGCGGACCTCTTCCTCAAGCTCGGGTCGACGGCCACCCCCGGCAACTTCGACTGCCGGAGCATCAACGCCGGCACGCCCGACGCCTGCGAGATTTTCTCTCCCGGCCCCGGGACCTGGAGCATCCTCGTCGATCGCGCCTCTTCGGGCACCGGCGCATTCCAGATGACCGCCACCTACTACGCCACGATCCCCAGTCCGAGCCTACAGTTCCATACTCTGCCGCCGTGCCGCCTGGTGGACACCAGGAGCCCGGCCGGCCCTCTCGGCGGGCCGGCCCTCCTCGCCAATTCGGTCCGCAACTTTCCGTTGACCGGGGTCTGCGGCGTGCCGAGCGACGCTAAGGCGCTGTCGGTCAATTTGTCAGTAACCCAACCCGGGGCGATCGGCTTCCTCCGCCTCTATCCCGGCGATCTCCCGAGCGCCCCCGTGTCCAGCGCGATCAACTTCCAGGCTGGGCAGACCCGGGCGAACAACGCGATCCTGGCGCTGCCGGCCGATCCCGGCGCGGGGACCAACGTGAGGGTCGATTCGGCCGGCACCGTTCACTTCATCCTGGACGTGAACGGGTACTTCCGCTAGCCTGGACAACCTGGAGGTAATGGCATGCGCCGGCTTGTTCCTTTGTGGATCTTCGCTGTCTTCCTTCTCGCGGCAGCCTCGCACGGAGAGGGCTCGAACGGGGTAGGGGAGATCGCCTTCGCCAACTCCGGGGCGGGGGCGGCCCAGGCGCCCTTCCTGCGCGGGCTCGCTCTCCTCCACAACTTCGAGTATCCCGACGCGGCGGAGCAGTTCCGGAAGGCGCAGGCGATCGATCCGGATTTCGCCATGGCCTACTGGGGCGAGGCGATGACCTCCACCCATCCGGTGTGGATGCAGCAGGACGCCGCGGCGGCGCGCGCCGTGCTGGGCCGGCTCGGCGCCACCCCCGAGGCGCGGCAGAAGAAGGCGCCTACGGAGCGGGAGAAAGACTACCTGCGCGCGGTGGAGGTCCTCTATGGGAGCGGAGGCAAGGAGGAGCGCGATTTCCGCTATGCCGACGCGATGGCGGCGCTCCACCAGCGCTATCCCGACGACGTCGACGCCACCGCGTTCTACGCCCTGGCCCTCCTCGGCACGGCGCACCAGGGTCGCGACTTCGCCACCTACATGCGGTCGGCGGCGCTCCTGGAGGAGGTCTTTCCCGCCCATCCGCGCCATCCCGGGGTGCTGCACTACCTGATCCACTCCTATGACGATCCGATCCATGCCCCGCTCGGCATGCGGGCGGCCCGGCTCTACGGCGAGGTGGCGCCGGACGCTCCCCACGCCCTCCACATGACCTCGCACATCTTCGTCGCCCTCGGCATGTGGGACGAGGTCATCGCCGCCAACGAGCGCTCCATGACCGTCCTCAATCGCCAGCGCGCCGAGCAGAAGAAGCCGCCGATGGCCTGCGGGCATTACGTCAGCTGGCTCCACTACGCCTACCTCCAGGAGCGGCGGCTCGACGCGGCGGAGCACCAGCTCACGGCCTGCCGGCAGATGGCGGCGGCCCTCGCGGCGGCGCCCCCCGACGAGACCGATCCGGACGGGACACGCGTCAACGCCTATGCGGAGATGCGGCTCTTCCACTGGATCGAGACCGGGCGGTGGAACCCCGCGGACGCCGTGGCCCTGCCAGATGGGCGTTATAGCGAGGCGAAGTTCCTCTCGGCCTACGGCGATGCCCTGGCGGCCTCGACCGGCGACCTCACCGCCTTCCATGCCGCGGCGGAGCGGCTCCGCCTCCGGCAGCGGGAGCGGCTGGCCGAGATCGAGCGGGAGAAGAAGACCGCCCCCGCCGCTCGCCAACACGCGGAGATCGTCGTGAGGCAGATCGATGCCCTGGAGCGGCTGCGGGAGGGGAAGAAAGACGAGGGGATCGATCTGCTCAAGAAAGCGGCGGAGGCCGAGAGCGCCATGCCGCTCGAGTTCGGCCCGCCGGCCCTGGAGAAGCCGAGTTATGAGCTGCTCGGCGACGAGCTTCTCGCTTTAGGCCGAAACGATCAAGCCGAGCAGGCCTACCGCTCCGAGCTCGCCCGCGCCCCCGGCCGTACCCGCTCGCTAGAGGGCCTCCTCCGCGCCCAGCAGGCCCAGGGAGGCCCGGCCGATGCCGCCGAGCAGACCCGGGCGCAGCTGCGGAAGTATGTGCGGCCGGCGGCGGGGGAGATGACCCATGAGTGACACCGATCGTTTTCCCCGCACGCTGCGCGTCGGCATCCTGGTGTTCGACGGCTTCGAGCCGCTCGACGTATGGGGTTTCACCGAGGCGTTCACGATCTCGCGCTTCATTGGAACGAACTATGGCAGTCCGCCGCCCTATCCGTTCGAGGTGGTGCTCCTCTCCAACGAGCTCAAACCGCGCGGCGCGGCGACGCCGGCGCCGGTCAAGAGCGCCTTCGGTCCGCGGGTGGCGCCGGATTATTTTCGCGACGAGGCGCTGGAGCAGAAGATCGACGTCTTGATGATCCCCGGCGGCAAGGGCACCCGCGTCCTGCTCGACGACCGGCATCCGAAGAAGAAGAGCGCGCTCCTCGACTGGGTGCGGGCGATGGACGAGCGGGTCGAGCTCATGACCTCGGTATGCACCGGCGCCGCGATACTGGCGGCGGCCGGGCTCCTCGACGGCAAGCCGGCGGCGACGAACCACCAGGCCTTCGGGTGGGTGGCCGGCTTCGGCCCGCGGGTCCATTGGGACAACGTCTCACGCTGGGTGGACGCCGGCCGCTACGTCACCTCGGCGGGGGTCTCCGCCGGCACCGACATGGGCTTCTATCTGGTCCAGCGTCTCGCCGGCCGCGCCGTCGCCGAAGTCGCGGTGAGGGGCGCTGAATACGACTGGCACCGCGATCCCGAGACGCCCATCCACTATCCGCAGCAGGCGGCGGTACCGGGGACCCGGGGTTCGGGTTGACGAGGCCGCTCCGTTCGAGCTGTTGCCGTCCTGCGTGACGAGCTCCGCATCCGTGGAGCCGACCCGGCTCACCCAATTCGGTCCGCCGCCTATCCGGAGTCCGTCTCCGGCAAAGGCGGCGATGTAGACGTTGGAGTCGAGCAGGAACACGGCTCACTTCGAAGCGCCCTTTCTCTCGCAGGAGGTCGACCACCTGGGTCCCTGCGGACGTCAAGAGGGTCGGTCAGAACAGGGCGATTCGCCTCACACCTCGCGGGCGGGCACCTGTTGAGGTGCGGTATACTTCGAGCGAGGAGGACGAGTTGACCTTCCCTGATCTTGAAGCCGAAGCCCTGCGCTTGGACCCGAGCGAGAGAGTACATCTTGCCCATGCCATGGTGATGAGCCTCGGCGAGGCCTCGCCCCAGCAGATTCAGGAGTTGTGGCTGGACGAGGCTCAGCGGCGAGACGAGGAGATCGAAGCCGGCCTCGTGGAGGAAGTTCCTGGTCCAGAGGTGTTCTCCCGCCTTCGTCGCCGGCACTCTTGAGCCTCCCCTATCGCTTTCATCCCCTGGCGGAGCAGGAGATCTCCGAGGCAGTCGAGTATTTAGAAGCGGAGAGGCCGGGCACCGGCCTAGCTCTGGCCGCGGCGGTCGAGCAGGCCATCCTTCAAGTCTGCGAGCACCCCCAGGGAGCCCCCTAGTTCGCCCCAACATCCGGGCGAAAGCGGTCCTGCCCACCCGCCGCTGGCACTACGCCGTCATCTATAAGGTCCAGCCCGGCTATATCCGCGTACTGGCCATAGCCCACCGAAGGCGGCAGCCCTTCTACTGGCTTGCGAGACGCTAAAGGCGGAGGCCTATTGGCCCGTGGCCACCCTGGCCGAAAAGAAGTTCGAGGTTCCCTGCAAGATCTCCGGAGTTTCTCCGCTGGGCCTGGAAAGAGGGTGGCACCTTTATGGAACCTATCGGCAGCGGGCACCTATCGGAAGCCGTCGCCGGCCGGCGGACGAGCGTCCCCCCCCTCAAGGAAGGCCAATCACCGTCACGTTTCCGTAGGAAGCCGCGAGGCGGCTGAGGTCCTCGGGATCGGTCGTCAGGACGAGGCCACCGCCAAGCTCGATCGCCGCGGCGACCAGATGAGCCACTGCCAGATGCTCCGAACCGGCACGAGCAGACGCCAGGACACCACCCACGATCTTGGCCAGAGGACGGTCCGTGTCGCGTACCTGGAGCCCCGTCTCGCGAGATAGGCATGCGTCAACCAAGTGACTGTGCCGAGGTCCGCGATACAGCTCAGCCAGGATGACGCTGGGTACAACGACCTCCCGCCGAAGGCGCGCCGCTGCGTGGAGAGCGGCACGAACCTCCATCGCCCGGCGCCCCTGTTGCTGGGCCAAGGCAACCAAAGCTTCAGAGTCGAGGACGACGCAACGGCTCATGTGAGGAGACCGACGTACTTCTCGACCAGGGAGTCGTCCACCGGTCCGTACTTCGCATCCAACTCGGCGAGCAACTCCGTGAGGAGCCGGTTGCGACGCCTACGCTCGAGCTCGGCTCGCACAGCCATGTTGACTTGAGCAGAGAGTCCCTCCTCCTCTCTCTCAAGCTCCTCCACCAGATCCTCGTCCAACGAGACGGACACTTTGCGCTTGGTCAGTGGCATACTCGAAGCGTACCAGAGTAGGAAAGCACTGGCAACGAGGGCCGGATAGGTGCGACTTACACCTACGTAGCGTCCTCCCCCGTGATCGCGCCATCGGGGCACCTATCGGTGCGCGGTCCCGCCGTGACCGCGTGCATGCAAACCATGACGGTGCGCGGTCTCGCCGTGACCGCGTGCATGCAAACCATGCCGGTGCGCAGTCTCGCCGTGACCGCGTGCATGCAAACCATGACGGCGTGCGGTCTCGCCGTGACCGCGTGCATGCAAACCATGACGGTGCGCGGTCTCACCGTGACCGCGTGCATGCAAACCATGACGGCGTGCAGTCTCCCCGGGGTATTGGTTCGACCGCACCCGGGAGCACCAGGCTCGTCGACGGGGTATCGCCTTCGAGCGCCTGGAGTTCGCGACCCCCTGCACGGTGCATCTTGAGCCGCTGCCCTGCTGGGCGCACCTCTCGGCGGAGGAGTACCGGGGGCGCATTGCCGAGTTGGTCGCCGACATCGAGGGCCAGGCGGCCCTGAAGCGCGTGCTCCTCGGCCAGCCGGCCAAGGGGGTGGCCGCCGTTCGGGAGCAGGAGCCTCATGCCGCGCCGGAGAGGCTGAAGAAGTCTCCCGCGCCGCTGTTCCACGCGGCGAGCCGGAAGATCCGCCGGGAGCTCTACGAGGGCTATAAGCACTTCTTCTCCGCCTTCCGAGACGCCGCCGCGCGGCTGCGAGCGGGGGAGCCTGAGGTTTTGTTTCCGCCTGGGAGCTTCCCGCCGGCCGCGCCCTGGGTGGCGGGATAGAGCGCGAGGAGGGTACAGCTGGACACCTACGGGCTTCGGGTGCCTCTCGCGAGCGAGGGGCAGGGAGAAGTGTGTTCTCTCGATGCCGCCAGGGAGGTTAGCGGCGGCCGTGCCTGCATTTCCAAGGGCACTTACGCCTGCGTGTTTCCTCTTTTTCCAGACCAGAGCGGCGATTTTGGCGTAAGTCGAGCGTGCCCAACCCCCTCCGCTTCGCCTTGTCTCTCCACTCGGCTGGCACCTATCGGTAGCAGCACCTATCGGCCCCGCCAAACGGCTGGCACCTATCGGGCACCTGCACCTATGGTCTCCGTCCGCCGCGCCCGGCTTTGAATTAGGGCGAGGAAGCGATCATGCACCCATGAGCCGATAGCTCAATCTCTATTGGCTACGGCACTAGAGATCTTGTTATACTGAAACCACACTGAGGGTGAAGTCGTGGCAGGAGGTTGGCTCTTGATCAAGAACGCCCGTCATAAGGAGTACCACCCACCCAGCCAATCCAGCCAAGATAAACGGAGCACCTACCGACCTCAAGCAGTAACGGGTGAACGTGAACTTGAGAGGACTTCTCGATTGTGGAACCGCCCCTTAAGTCCGGCACGCTACTTGCAAAGGGGGGCCTCCCTGTCATGCCACTGCCCGTAGCGCACAATAGTCAAGCATATTGGGTATGCTCAACACTAAACGCTGACGAAGGAGGCTATTTTGAGAAAGAATGCCGCTGCGCTCTTACTGCCACTCTTGGTCCTCTTGGCGCTGGTGGCTGTGGGTTGCAGAAACTCCGCAGCCTACCGGATAGGTTGCATAGCCCCTCTTACCGGCGAAGGGAACTACGGTCGGTCGACTAGGCAGGGAGTCGAACTTGCGCTCTCTGAGATCAACGCGAGCCACTACCTATCTAGGCCACTTGAGGTCATCTTCGAGGACGACCGCATGACTCCTCGGGAGGGCGTCAATGCCCTTCGGAAACTTATCAGTGCGAACAAAGTTCCGGTTGTGATTGGGCCCTTCGGGTCTTCCGTAGTGCTGGCGTGCGCTCCGATCGCGAATGAGAACAAGACTGTAATTATTTCTGCGAGCGCAACCGCAGACAGCATCGCCGACGCTGGAGACTATGTTTTTCGAATAACCCCGCCCAACTCCAAACAAGGCATTGATGTCGCTAATTTCCTCAGCCAAAAACTTCATCTTAAGACAGCTGCCATTATCTACCAAACTAACGACTATGGCGTCTCTTTGCGCGATGCGTTTTCACGCCGTTTTAAGGAACTTGGCGGTTCGGTAGCAGCCGTAGAGGCCGTAGACTCCGGAGCAACAGATCTTCGCGCCCAAGTCCTCAGGCTTAAGGCGGCCAATCCCCAGGGAATTTTTTTCCCACTCCATTATGGAGAATCAGGATTATTTCTCAAGCAAGCCAGCGATCTGGGACTAGCCGCTGCCTTCATTAGCGCGGACGGCGCAATGACAGATGGGACACTTAAAATTGCAGGATCTTCAGCTGAAGGAAGCTATTATTCGACTCTCGCCTTAGCCTATGGTGTCTCTGATCATGAAATACAAGAATTCATGACGCATTTCCGAGCGCGCTACGGCTCTGATACTGATGTCTATGCTGCCTATTATTACGAGGCAACTCGGATAATTGCGCAGGCCCTAAAAGAGGTGGGCGCCGATGCCAATGCGATCAAGAGCTATCTTTACCGCCTCCACGGCCCTATGAGCTACAAGGGTATCACAGGTACCACATCTTTTGATGCTAAGGGTGAAGTCGACAAGGATTTCCTCATCTATGTCGTGAAAAATGGCCATTTCGTTTTGGCGGACTCCGTTCTCCCCAAGAAGGCTATCTAGCTATGACAGAACTCTCTCCCACCGCCAAGGCACAGATACTTCTCAATCTGTGGTCGGACTCTCGGTCGGTTAAGGCTCGCGCTGTG